>JAEUJR010000620.1 GCA_016793585.1 Archangium sp. | reverse complement strand
CGCGATTTCTGAATTCCCGGTCAGGAAAGAAACTGCAGGGCCGAAAAGTTGCCCTCATGCGACCTCGCCGTACGGTCGGCGCACCATGCGATACATCGTGCGACACGCAGGAATCGGGCTGTTTGCGGTGCTGGCGGGGTGCGGCGACACGTCTCTGACGCAGGGGCCGCGCTGTCTGAACCTGAACGCGCCCGAGAGCCAGGAGTCGCTGGCGGTCGCTCCGCCCGCGCGTGTCTCGCTCTTCTTCAGCGTCGACAGCTGCGATGGGCAGCCGGTCGCGGGGTTGTCGGCCGACGCCTTCGAGGTGCAGGAGGACGGCAAGCCGCTGTCGGCCCTCGAGAGCAAACGGGCGGTGCGCGCGAAGGGTCAGCGGTACCGCATGGCCTCGATTCTGCTGCTCGACCTGTCGGGCAGCGTGCTGCGCACCGGCGACTTCTCGCTGCTGAAGGACTCGGCGGCCCGCTACGTGCGCACGGTGCTCGGGTCGCGCGACGAGGGCCAGCGGCTGGCGATTCTCACCTTCGACGGCCGCGAAGCGCCCGAGGTGCTGGTGGGCTTCACGGCCGATCAGGCGGCGGCGCTGCGGGGGCTCGACTCCCTCGAGAGCCGGCAGTGCTCGTCGAACGCTGACTGCGCCGGCTTCAGCGACCGCCGCACCTGCGCGGGCTGGCGGTGCGTCGACGACTCGACGAACCTCAACGGCGCCGTCGTGAAGTCGCTCGACCTGCTCGACGAGGCGCTCGCCCAGGAGACCGCGGCCTGGAAGGAAGGCGCCCTGGTCGTCTTCACCGACGGGTCTGATCAGGCCGCGCGGGTTGGCACCTACGAGATGCTGCAGCGCGCGTCGAAGTCGAGCGTGCGTCGCTTCACGGTCGGCCTCGGCGGAGAGATCGACGAGAACACCCTTCGCGCGCTGGGCAGCGACGGCGCGTGGCCGGTGGCGAAGGCCTCGAACCTGTCGGAGGCGTTCGACGCGGTGGCTGCGAAGGTGACGGCGCGCGCGAACCGCTTCTACCTGCTCGAGTACTGCAGCCCGAAGCGCTCGGGCCAGCACACGGTGAAGGTGGTCGCGAAGTGGAGCACGCCGGCGGGTGAGACGCTGGTCGGCGGTCTCTCTCGTACCTTCGACGCGACGGGCTTCGCGAGCGGCTGCGAGCTGTCCGAGTAGCGGCCGCGTCACAGGCGGGCGTCGCGCCGCTTTCCCGCATGGACGGGTGACCGCCGGGTGGCTATGGGCGCCCGCATGACTCCGACCATCGTCGACGACATCGAGACCCTCCGCGAAGGCAGCACGCTCATCGTCCGCTTCGCGCGGCCGGCGAAGAAGAACGCGCTCACCATCGCCATGTACGAGCGCCTCAACGCCGTGCTGGCCGAGGCGGCGGCCGACAAGTCGGTGCGCGCCGTGGTGTTCGGCAGCACGAGCGAGACCTTCACGGCCGGCAACGACCTCGCCGACTTCATGCAGAGCCCGCCGAGCGGCTCCGACTCTCCCGTGTTTCGCTTCATCATGGCGCTCGCGTCGTTCGAGAAGCCGCTCATCGCGGCGGTCGACGGCAAGGCCATCGGCCTGGGGCTCACCATGCTGCTGCACTGCGACTTCGTGTACGCGACCGAGCGCGCGTCGCTGGTGGCGCCGTTCGTGAACCTGGGCCTCGTGCCCGAGGCCGCGTCGTCGCTGCTGCTGCCGAAGCTCATCGGCCACGCGCGGGCCGCCGAGGTGTTGCTGCTGGGTGAGCCCGTCTCGGCGCAGCAGGCCTTCTCGTGGGGGCTGGTGAGCGCCATCGTGACGCCCGATCAGCTCATGCCGCGCGCGCTGCAGACGGCGCAGAAGCTGGCCGAGCGCGCGCCGACGGCGGTGAAGCTCTCGAAGGCGCTGATGAAGGACACGACCCAGGTGAAGGAGCGCATGCAGCAGGAGGGCGCGCACTTCGTCTCGCAGCTGCAGTCGCCCGAGGTGGCCGAGGCCATCGGCGCGTTCTTCGAGAAGCGCAAGCCCGACTTCTCGCAGTTCTGAGCCGGGGGGCTGGCGGCTTCGCCAGCGCAGCGAGAGAGTCGTGACCTCGTGACGGTCGCGACTCGTCCTTCACCACGGGCAGGTGAGGTCGCAGGGCTCGAGGCGCAGGCACGCCTCGCCCAGGCCTCGTTCACCGTCGACGAGCAGCCCGAGCGCTTCATCGAGCTGGTGCGCGCGGCGCCGGTCGAGCAGCTGCGAAACGTGGCGCCCAGGCTGCTCGAGCTGCTCAGCGCGAAGACGTTCGGGTTGCAGCGCTTCGGCGAAGCGACGCCTCGTGAAGTGGCAGTGCGCGCGGTGCTGCGCGCGGGGTACCCCTGGGCGCTCGAGCTCGAGCCCGAAGACGTCGCCTTCGTGCGCGAGCAAGAGACGTCGGCCCGGCGCGCGCGGCGGCGTTCGGTGCTGCGCCGGTTGGTGCCGCTGGGGTTGGCGCTGCTGGGGTTCGGGTTCGTGGTGAATGGCTTCGTGCGCGTCGTCTCGGCGCGGCGCCCAGAGAACGCGGTGACGGTGCAGCCGCGCAGCGTCACGTTGCACCCGCCGCGCTCGAGGCCCGTGGCGCCCGACGTGAGCGCCGCCACGCTCGACGAGCTGGTGCCAGCGGCCGACCTGGCGCCGCTCCTCGTCGCGACCATCGACGGCCTCATCGCCAGTGGCCGCGAAGCCGAAGCGCTTGGCGTCGGGCTCGACTGTCTGGCGCTCCGTCAGGCAGACGAAGGGCGCTGCGCGCTGGCGACGCACCGCTCGCCGCGCTCGGCAGGCGTGAGTCGCGCGAGGTGACGAGCAGTGGACCAGGGCGGTCGGCGCGAGCACGTGCAGCTGCGGAGAGTTTGGACCGGCTCTTCCTGTTCTCGGAGGCTCCACACGCGGCAGCGGTTCGGCGCGAGACCAGACCGGTGATGGCGGCGCTGAAGGCGTTGGCAGTCGGCGACGTGGTCGCGCCCGGCACCCCGGCGAACATGGCCCGTGAGGCGAAGGCCCGCTTCGCGCGGGGCGAGTTCACCGCTGCGCTCAACGTCGCCGAACATTGTGTCGCGCTATTTCCCGCCGAGCCCGACTGTCTCTCGGTGGCGGCCACGGCGCTGCCGCTCGTACAGGCAGCGCGGCCCGTGGCCGACCGAATCGCCCGTGAAGCAGAGGTGGCAGCGCAGTTCGAGGGCTACCGCCGCCAGCTTGCGCGCGTGCTCGCCCATGCGGCGCGCGAAGGGTGCGAGGCCGAGCCGCCGAGCGCCGACGAGTCACGTCCCATCGCCTGCCCCTGAGTCCTCTTCTTCCGGCTCGGGGAAGGGCTGCGCGCAGGGCCCCGCCGCGAGCGACAATACGTTCCACCCCGGCGTGCTGCCCGGAGAGAGCCGCGCCAGCAGCTGTCCACGAATGAGCACATCGGCCAGCAGCAGCGGGCCATCGAGCGTCCACTGCACTGACACGTCCTTCTGGCTCGGCAGCTTTCCCTCGAACGGCCGCGCGAGCTCGGGCGGGTTGAGGTACGGCGCCTGCGTCGGGTCGGCCCAGTCGATGGGTGTCTTCGGCGCGATACGGTTGAACAGCCACACGTCGCCGATGATTTCGTCATCGGGCCCGCGCAGGAAGGCGTAGGCCACGCGCCCGTCGTCATCGATGACGACCGAGCAGCCGCTCTCGTGCGCGAAGGTCAGCAACACGCCGGGCTCACGGCTTCGTCGCGAGCACCTGCACCACGGCTGCGCGACCGCGATGCCATTCACCTTCGCGCACCTCTCGCTCGAGCTCTTCACAGCGCTCGACGGTGAGGCCGGTCAGCTCGCTGCGCAGGGCGGTGGGCTCGTACAGCAGCTCGGCGTTCTTCGGCCCGCCGGTGTCGAACGCGAGCTGCCTGGGCGTGTACGCCTCGAGCACGAAGCGGCCGCCGGGCAGCAGCGCGGTCGCGAGGTTCGCGTGCACCTTCGTGCGAACCCACGGCGGCAGGTGACAGAAGATGGCGACGATGGCGCCCCACTTCGTGGCGCCGAGGTCGTACGACTCGAGGTCGGCGACCTGTGTCGTCAGAGAGACACCACGCTGCTTCGCGAGCGCCTGCGCCTTCTCGAGGCCGACGGGCGAGAGGTCGATGGAGGTCACCGCCAACCCCTGCTGCGCGAGGAAGACGCCGTTGCGGCCTTCACCGTCTCCGAGACACAACACCGGCCCCTTCAGCGTGGGCGCGACGCTCTTCAAGAAGTCGTTCGGCTCGGTGCCGTACATGTAGCCCTGCACTGCGTACCGCTCGTTCCAGAACTCGCGTGGGTCAGCCATCGAAGGGCTCCTGTCTTCAGAGAGAGACGCCGGTCATCTCGAGCCAACGGCGGCGCATGTCGGCCTCGAGCTGGTTCAGGTTCACGCCGATGGTGCGCGCCACGTCGAGCTCGGCGGGAAACGTGGTGCCCATCGGGGTCGGGTCGTCGCTGCCCAGCACGCAGTGCACGTGGGCCCGCTGGAGCGCAGGCAACGGCTCGAGGCCCTGGGTGTGCGCCCGCAGCCGCTCGAGGGCCGACGGAATCAGCAGCCTGTTGCTCGTCGGGCACACCTCGAGGGTGACGCCGTCTTTGACGAGCCGCTCGAGCGTGGCGCCGCTCTCGAGCGCGTGCACGCCGTGCCCGATGCCGCGTGGTGCCAGCCCGAGCACCTTGTCGATGGAGCCATGGCCGGCGAACTCGCCCGCGTGAATGGTGAGGTCGCTCAGGTGCGGCCGCAGCCGGTGAATGAGCGAGACCAACCCCTCGGGCATGGGCTCGGTGTCAGGCGGCGGCACGATGCCGAGCACGTCGAGCCCGACGAGCTGCTTCGCGTGCTCGATGACGACGTCGGCGAGCGCTTCGTAGTGCGGGCCGCTCTCCCACGTGCGCGAGAGCCCCAGGCGCACCACCATCGGCTTCTTCGTCTTCGCCGCCACCTCGTCACGCGCAGACAGCACGGCGAGCAGCACCGGGCGCGCCCACGTCTCGGCGAACTCCCGTGGAGGCACCTCGCGCCACGCCTTCTTCAGGTTCTCGAGCAGCGTGCGCGTCATCGAGAAGAGGCTGATGCGCAGCTCGAAGCCGTCGGTGGTTGCGGCGGCCTCTTCGAAGGCGGCGACGGCGAGGGCACGAATGGCCGGCACGCTCACGTACGCCTGCCGTGCCAGCACGATGCACCGGTAGAAGACCGACGCGTCGTCAGACGGGCCGGCCATGGTGAGCGCGCGGCTCAGTTCGGCGGCGTCACGGAAGCGGCCCGTCGTCTCGTCGAAGAAGAACGGCGTGCGCAGGTCGAAGGCACGCGCGACGTCGGCCAGCGCGGCGGGGCTGTGTGAGCCCTCGAGGTGACGGTGGAGGTCGAGGAACACGGTCTGCCAGCACTACGTCACGAGCGGGGCCGACTCAATCGTCCCGCTCATCGGGCCCGCTCGACGGGGCGGCCTGAACGCCAGACGCCGACGACGTGCTCGAGCGCGGTGACGTCGTCGAGCGGGTCTCCTTCGACGAGCAGCAGGTCGGCGCGCGCTCCGGGCTCGATGACGCCCACGTGCTCGCCGGGCAGCAGCACCTTCGCGGCGATGGAGGTGGCCGACGCCAGCGCCTCGGTCGTCGTGAAGCCCGAGGCGACGAGCGCCTGGAGCTCGCGGTGCAGCGCGGCGCCGTGAATCACGTTCGGCAGGCCCGAGTCGGTGCCGGCCACCAGCACCACGCCCGCCTCGTGAAGCCGCCGCACGTTCTCTTTCAGGTTCGCGTCGTAGCGGGCCAGCGCGTGCTCCTGCGACGCGTCGAGCCCGCGCATCGCGAAGCCCTCGGGCCGGTGGTGAATCGCCGGCTCCACGTCGGGCCGCACCTCACGCTCGAGGGCATGCAGCGATACGCGCTGCTCGAGCACCTCGGTCAACGCACCGTGCACGCGCCGCGTCGTCACGATGGGCACCTTCGTCGCCGCGAGCCGCCGCACCTCTTCGTCGGTCAACACGGTCTCCCACGGCGTGTGCATCAACAGTGACGCGCCAGCCTCGGCGGCCTCGATGGCCTCGGTCGCCGAGCCCACGTGCACGACGACGCGAACGCCGCGCGCCTTCGCGGCCGAGAGCAGGGCGACCAGCATCGGGTGCGAGAGGTGCGGCGCCCCGGGCGGCATGTCGTCGTAGACGACCTTCACCACGTCGGGCTTCGAGGCGAGCACCGACGAGAGCACGGCTTCGACGTCGGTCGTGTCGCCCGAGACGGGCGCCAGCATCGGCGCGAGCATCACGTCGGCGATGGGCCACGGCGCGCCCGCCCGAATCATGGGCCCGGGGTGGCCGCCTTCTGCCGTGATGATGCGGCTCGCCCGTACGAGGCGCGCGAAAGGAGCCTCTTGCGCCAGCACCTCGTCGAGGCCTCGTGACGTCGCCGCATCGAGCGCGGTGGTGACCCCAGAGTAGAGCAGCCCATCGAGCTGCTGCTTCAGGTCGGGCACCCGCAGGTCCCACGGCGCGTGGCCGGCCGAGAGCCCGAGGTGCACGTGCGCGTCGATGAGGCCGGGCGTGAGCGTCTTCCCCCGGCCATCGAGGCACGCCGGCTGCGGGCCCGTCGTCGGCGTGACGGCGTCGATGACTTCACCGCGCACGAACACGTCCATCGGGCCCTGCCGAGCGCGGCCGTCGAACACGAACGCGCCGGTGACGCACCACCGGTGGACCTGGTCTGCCCAGCGAACGAGCGGGCGCTGCGTGGCGCAGGCGCTTCCGAACACGAGCGCCGCGACGACGACCCGCTTCATCCGCGCAGTCGCTCCGCCGTGCCCAACACGCGCGCCAGCAGCTTGCCCTGCGCGCTGAAGGTGAGCTGCACGCCGCCCGCGACGATGGCGCACCCGTCGACGAGCCGCATCGTCTCTCCGGGCTGCAGCGACATCTTGCGGACCAGCGTGGTGGCGCTCGACTGCCGCGGTACGCGCACGAACCAGCCCTCGGCGTCGGGGCACAGCTCGAGGTGGTCGCGCGACACGGTGAGGTCGTCGACGACGATGTCGCTCTCGGGCGAGCGGCCGACGCGAACGGTACGGCCGGGGCTCGCCACCAGCGCGAAGCACAGCGGGTCACCTTCGGCGGGCTGACTCGGCGAGGTCACCGGCACCACGGTGGTGACGGGAATGCCGTGGGCCGAAGGCACGGTGCTCACCCGGTTGCCGGGTTCCCACACCAGCCACGGGTGCGGGTAGCGCGAGTTGAAGCCACTGCCCAGCATCAGCGCCTGCCGGGCCAGCGTCGACAGCGGAAGCGGAGCGCCCATGCGCGCGAGCCTAGCGCCATGGCCACTCGTCGGCGCGCGCAGACCGTTCGTCAGCCCGGGGGCAGCACCGCGCCAGGGGGCCGAATATGGTGTCTGGGCATGAGCGGCTCCACCCGCATCGATGTCCCTGCCCCCGAGGCGGCGCCGCTGCTGCCGAAGGAGCTGCTCTTCATCTACCCGTTCGCGCCCCTCATCGCGGTGCTGCTGCTCGTCGAAGACCTCTTCACGCTGTCGACGACGGCGCAGCTGCAGAAGCTCGCGTCGATGACGATTCCCTTCGTCGCGATGACGCTCACGCTGCACCCGCTCTACGTCTTCGTGATGCCGCGCCTGCTCGCGCGGCTCGAGTCGCGCTGGGCGCGGGGGGCCCTGCACGTGGTGGTGGTGACGGTTGGCGCCACGCTGCTCAGCCTCGCCATCAGGCCGCTGCACAACCTCGTCTGTGGCAAGGAGCTGGGGGCGCTGCCCTTCGCCGTGGTGAGCGTCATCATCTCGAGCCTCATCATCTTCCCGTCGCTGCTCGTGCAGGGGCAGCGCAACCGCGCTCAGCGCATCGAGCGCCTCGCCATGGCCGAGCGCCAGGCGTCGTTGCGCGCCCAGCTCGAGGCGCTGCAGGCGCGCACCAACCCGCACTTCTTCTTCAACTCCATCAACACCGTCGCCAGCCTCATTCCCGACGACCCCGCGCTGGCCGAGCGCACGTTGGAGCGCCTCGCCGACCTGTTTCGCTACGCGCTCGACAGCAACAAGACGCGGGTGGTGCCGCTCGCGCGCGAGTTCGAGATGGTGACGGACTACCTCGCGATTCAACAGGCGCGCTTCGGCGCGCGGCTCGCGACGACCGTCTCGCTCGACCCCTCGCTCGCCTCGTTCGAGGTGCCGCCGCTGTTGCTGCAGCCGCTCGTCGAGAACGCGATTCTGCACGGGCTGGCCGACCGCAAGTCGGGCCGGGTCGACGTCTCGGCGCGACGCGAAGCCGGCCACGTCGTCATCGAGGTGCGCGACGATGGGCCCGGGCCCGGCGCCTCCACGCACCAGGGCACGCAGACGAGCATGAAGGACCTCGCCGAGCGGCTGCGGCTGGCGTTCGGTGAGTCGAGCCGGTTCGCCCTCGAGGCCGCGCCGGGTGGTGGCTGTCTCGCGCGGCTCGCCTTGCCTGTCTGAGGTGTTCGCCATGGCGCTTCGTGCACTGGTCGTCGATGACGAAGCGCCCGCGCGGAGGCGGCTCTGCCGGCAGCTCGAAGCGCTCGGGGTCGAGGTGGTGGGCGAAGCCGAAGACGGCGAGCAGGCGCTGAGCCAGGCGCGCGCCCTGTCACCCGACGTGCTCTTTCTCGACGTGCGCATGCCCGGCCTCGATGGCCTCACGCTCGCGCAGCGCCACGCCGACCTGCCGCCTGTCGTCTTCTGCACCGCCTACGACGAGTTCGCCGTGAAGGCGTTCGAGGTGAACGCGGTCGACTACCTGCTCAAGCCCGTGCGCGCGGAGCGGCTGGCGGCGGCCGTCGAGAAGGTTCGCGCGAAGCAGAGCGCGTCACGGGAGCGGGTCGCGAAGGCGCTCGAGGCCGTGGCGCCGGCGCAAGCGACGCGGGTGGTGGCGAGCACGCGCGGCACGGTGCGCTTCTTCGACGCGCGGCAGCTCACGCGCTTCTGGTCGTCCGACAAGTACACCGTCTTCGTCGCCGAAGGTGAGGAGCACCTCATCGAAGAGTCGCTCTCGACGCTCGAGGAGCGGCTCGCGCCTCATGGGTTTCTGCGCGTGCATCGCGCCGAGTTGATTCGCCTCGACGCGGTGAAGTCGTTGAGCACCATCGACGGCATGCACGAGGTGAAGCTGGCCGACGGGCAGGTGGCGAAGGTGAGCCGCCGCAGCGTCGGCGCCGTGAAGGCCGCGCTCGGGTTGTGACGGTCACCGCGTGAAGGGCCAGCCTCGGCGGTGCGGCGTCGGCGTGCGCGCGCGGACGAACATCGAAAGCAGGCGCTGCGCCACCGCCTGCGAGGCACAGAAGTAGCGCTGCACCGCTCCCAGGCGCGCCGGCACCGTCACGCACCAGTGTGGCGTGCAGAAGGAGAGGGTGGGCAGGTTCAGCTCGAGGGCGCGCGCGTCGTTCATGGAGGTGCAGGTGAGCAAGCGGCCTGCCAGGGCGTGGAGTGCGGGAAAGTCGCTGGTTGGGTGACGGGCGTGGCCAGTGGCCCACGGGTGCCGTCAGCGCAGCTCGAGGGCGAGCACCAGCCGCCGCGCCACCACCTTCGCGGCCGGGGTGGTGAGGTGCCCGAAGTCCCACGTCGAGAGCATGAGCGGGTCGAGGCCGAGCCGCACCAGGCACGTGCCCCCGGCGTCGCAGAGCGCGTCGAGGCCCGAGAGGAACGAGGCGCCCCCGGCCTTCGCGAGCGCCGCCGTCTGCTGCTCGATGGCGCGCTGCTCGTCGAGCCCGTCGAGCTCGAGCCGCTCGGGCACCGCCTCGTCGCCGACCCACTTGGCGAGCTCGGAGGGGAGCCCGCCGGGCCACTCGGGCGGCTGGCCCAGCACCAGCACCTTCGTCGACGGCAGCATCTGCTTCAGCGCCACCAGCGTCTGCGTCAGCGGGTAGGGTACGCCGTTCCATCGCGCGTGCAGGACGAGCACGTCGGGGTGCAGCGCGCGCAGCTCTTCCATCACCGCAGCATTCGCTTCGCGGCAGGGTGGCGAGCCCTGGCCGAACAACGGCGGGCAGCTCGCGCGCGTGCGTTGGCCGATTCGAAAGGTGTGACGCTCGGCTTGAATGAGGCGCAGCCCCGCGGTGAGGCGGGCGGCGTACGAGTCACCCCACACGAACACCAGCGGCTGGCCCGGTGGGGCGCGCTCGATGCACTCCTCGGCGTCGGGGCGCCCGCGTTCGTCGTCGACGAGCCAGCAGCTGCCCAGGCGTGCGTCGGTCGCGTAGTCGTACCCGTGCTCGAAGCGCGCCACCTTCGCCGCGACGGGGCTGCGCAGCGCCCACTGCTCGGGCGTGAAGGTGAGCACCATGGTGGTGAGGGTGAGCGCCGCCACGGCGCCGCCTGCAGCGAGGGCGAAGGCGACCCGACGCGACTGTCGTGTCCTCGCGGGCCGCTCCACGAAGCGCGCGGTGAGCCACGCGAAGAAGACCGAGGCGGCGACGAGCACCGGCGTGGCCACCAGGTGCGTCGCGCGTGGAAACGAGAGGCGCCCGATGGTGAGCACCGGCCAGTGCCAGAGGTAGAGCGGGTAGCTGAGCAGCCCGAGGCCGACCAGCAGCCGGTGCGAGAGCACCCGGTTCAGGAAGGTGTCGGCGCCCGCGGCGATGAGGAGCACCGTGCCCACCACCGGCAGCAGCGCCACCGCGCCGGGGAAGGAGGTGGCGCCGTCGAGCGCGATGGCCGCGCCGGTGATGAGCGAGAGGCCTGCGCCGGCGGCCACCTGCTTCGCCGTGCTGGTGCCAGCGCGTTCGGTGCCGAAGAGCGCGAGCAGCACGCCGGCGAGCAGCTCCCACGCGCGGGTGACGGGCAGAAAGTACGCCCACCGCGGGCTGCTCGCGGTGAGGCCGACGCAGAGCACGAACGAGGCGAGCGCGGTGACGATGACGAGCGGGCGAGTCCACCTGGGGGCGAGCCGGGCGACGAACGCCGCGAGGGGCACCAGCAGGTAGAACTGCTCCTCGACGCTCAGCGACCACAGGTGCAACAGCGGCTTCACCTCGGCGGCCGCGTCGAAGTAGCCACCCTGCGTCGCGATGAGCAGGTTCGCGCACAGACCGAGCGCTGCGGCCGCGTTCGAGGCTGTGACCGCGAGCAGCGTGGGTGAGAAGCGTAGCGCCGCGAACACGAGCGTCACGGCCACCACCAGCAGCAGCGCAGGCGCGAGGCGGTTCACCCGGCGGAGGAAGAAGTCGGTGACGCCGAAGGTGCCGGCCGCGCGTTCGCGACGCACGAGGCGGGTGACGACGAAGCCCGAGATGACGAAGAAGACGTCGACACCCACGAAGCCGCCTGGCAGCAGTCGCGGCCAGGCGTGAAAGAGCACCACGAGCAGCACCGCGAGGCCGCGCAGCCCGTCGATGTCTCGCCGATGTGACTCTGCCGCGCTCACGAAGGAACGCGACGGTACAGCACCCCGTCAGCCGTGCGTCAGCTCCGTTCGCGGCTCGAATCGCTTCGGCGTGAGCAGCTCGCCTTCCGTGGTCGAGGTGCAGCCGCAGCCAGACTTCGGTGCCTCATTCATCGTCGGAGACGAACCCGTCAGCGCGCGCGCGAGTCTTCGGTGAAGGCGTGGTGAGGGCGAGCGGCTCGTCGATACGCGCCTGCTCGCGCTGCTTCGCGAGACACAAACCGACGAGGCGGAATGGTGGCACGCGCTTTCCGGGTCGGGCGTGCGCGGCGTAGCTGCGGCGCATGCGTCGTCTCGTGATGGTGTTGTTGGTCGCCGGTTGTGAAGCCCCTGACACCTTCGTCGCCCGCGCCACGCGCGTCGTCTTCGAGCCGGGCGGCCGTGACTTCTGGAGCGTGCCGTTGCCGTCAGCGCTGCGACGCCAGAGCGACGGCACCTTCAACCTCGACCGCTGGCCTGGCGAGCGGTCGTCGCTGGTGACGACGTGGCTCACCTCCATCGATGCGCGCGTCGACGGCTGGGGCGTGAGCGCCGGCGCGTTCCTGCCGCTCTCGGGCGCCATCGACGCCGCGACGCTGCCAAAGACGCCGGCCGACTCGGTCGCCGAGGGCTCGTCGGTCTTCTTCGTCGACGTCACCAGGGGCTCCCCCGACTTCGGCAAACGGTTTCCCCTCGAGGTGAGCTTTACCGCCGAGGCCGCGCCGTTTCGGGCGGCGAACCTGCTCGCGGTGATTCCGGTCGCCGGCTTCACGCGCCGCGCGAAGACGACGTACGCAGTGGTGGTGACCGACGCCGTGAAGGACGCCAATGGCGCGCCGCTCGGCCGCTCGGAGGCGTTTCACGCGGCGCTCACCTCGGCGAAGGGGGCGAACGCCGACGCGGTGGAGTCGCTCGAGCCGCTGCGCGGGTGGCTCGACGAGACGAAGTTCGACCGCCGCCGCGTGGTGGGCGCGACCGTCTTCACCACCATCGACCCCATGTCGTCGCTGCGCCGCTTGTCGTCGTGGGTCGAGACGTTGCCTGCGCCCTCGCTCGAGGAGCCCTTCACGCGCCTCGACGGCTACGCGCGCTACGAGCTCTACGTCGGCCGGTATCGCGTGCCGCACGTGCAGTCGGGGCCGAAGCCGGGCCGCGGCAGAATCGTGTGGAGCTCCGACGGCGCGACGCCGGTGCAACAGGGCACGCAGTCGGTGCGGTTGTCGGTGTCGATTCCCAGAGGGCCGATGCCCGCGGGCGGCTGGCCGTTGATGCTGTACCTGCACGGCAGCGGTGGCGAGTACCGCGAAGCGATGGACCGCGGGCCGCTGGCGCCGACGACGACGCGCGACAAGCAGGGTGACCCGCCGCTCGGCAGCGGCCCGTCTGACTGGCTCGCGGCGCGCGGCGTGGCGGTGATGGGCTTCGACTTTCCCCTGCATGGCGACCGCGAGAGCCCGCCCGACACCACCGGGCGCATGCTCTACGACGTGTTCGGCGACATCGACTCGAGCGTCGACAACATGCAGGTCGCCGCCATGGAGGTGCAGTACCTGACGCACCTGCTCTCGACGGGCGTGACGGTGAACGTCAACGGCACCCCGGCGCGGTTCGACCTCACGAAGCTCTCGGCCATGGGCCACTCGATGGGCAGCACCATCGGCATTCCCGTCGCGACCGTCGACCCTCGCATTCAGGGCTACGTCTTCTCGGGCGCCGGCGGGCTGCTGCTCGAGGTGGCGACGTCGACGACGTACCCGGTGCGGCTGCAGGAGCTCGTCTCGCAGCTGCTCGGTTTTCAGGGCACGCAGGTCATCGACCGCACGCACCCGCTGCTCCACGCGTTTCAGAGCCTGTGGGACTTCACCGACCCGAGCGCGAAGGCGCGGCACGTCGCTGTCGAGCCGCTGCCAGGGAAATCGGCGCACCCGGTGTTTCAGCCCCAGGGCGTCATCGACGGCTACTTCCACCCGTGGGCGCAGACGGCGGTCGCGGTGCAGCTGGGCGTCACGCAGGCCGGAGACGTGTTCGACGCGACCAGCGTCGAGGCCTTGTCACTCGCGGGGCGGCCGGTGCGCGCGGGTTTTCCCATCACGAAGAACGTGAACGGGGTGACGGTGGGCTTGGCGCAGGTGCAGACGCCGTTCGACCTCGGCCACTACGTCGTGTTCGACCGCGAAGACGTGCAGCACCAGGTGGAGTGCTTCCTCGACGGCGTCGGAACCGCCGAGGGGCCGCGCATCGTCGCGCCCGCCCCACGTTCGACGCCATGTCAGTGAGCGCCCCGCGTCACCCTCGGTCGAGCGCCTGACGAGTCGCCCGCGCGAGCGCGTCGGGCGTGAACGGCTTCTGAAGGAACACTCCGAGCTCGAAGGTGGCCTGGTCGCCGGGCGATTGCGCCGCGTAGCCAGAGAGGAAGAGCAGCTTGAGGCGTGGCGACAACACGCGAAGGCGCCGCGCGAGCTCGGGGCCGCCCATGCGCGGCATCACCGTGTCGGTGACGAGCAGGTCGATGGGCTCTGGCGTCTTGCCGAACACCTCGAGCGCGTCGACGCCGTCGGCGGCCGTCAGCACGTCGTAGCCCAGGCGCGTGAGCACGGTGCGGGCGAGCGCGCAGACCGTCGCGTCGTCTTCGACGAGGAGCACCGTCTCGGAGCCCCCCTTCACGGGCGCGTCGACCGGCTTCGCGGTGAGCGCCTGCGCCGCCTCGCGCACCTGTGGCAGGTAGACGGTGAACGTCGAGCCGGCGCCCGGCGCGCTGTCGACCTCGAGCGTTCCGCCGCTCTGCTGCACGATGCCGAACACCGTCGACAGCCCGAGCCCGGTGCCGCGGCCGAGCGCCTTGGTGGTGAAGAAGGGCTCGAAGATGCGCGCCTGCGTCTCTGCGCTCATGCCGTGCCCGGTGTCTTTGACGCGCAGGGCGAACCACCGGCCGTCGGCGAGCGTGGGGTGCCCCGCCGCGTCGAGCACCGACGTCGTCAGCGTCAGGCGGCCGCCCTCGGGCATCGCGTCGCGCGCGTTCACGACGAGGTTCACCACCACCTGTTCGATCTGCCCCGGGTCTGCGCGCACCACCCCCGGCGTGGGGGTGTAGTCGCTGACGAGCACGATGTTCTCGCCGATGAGGCGGCGCAGCATCTTGTCGAGGTTCGAGATGACGACGTTGAGGTCGAGCGGCCTCGGCGCCAGCACCTGTTTGCGGCTGAACGCGAGCAGCTGGCGGGTGAGGTCTCCGGCGCGCATGCCTGCGTCGAGCACCGCTTCGATGTCGTCGTGCAGCTCCCCGGCCGGGGTGCGCTCGAGCACGAGCTGGCTGTAGCTGCAGATGATGGTGAGCAGGTTGTTGAAGTCGTGCGCGATGCCGCCGGCCAGCAGCCCGATGGCCTCGAGCTTCTGTGACTGGCGCAGCCGCTCCTCGCTGCGGCGCAGCTCTTCTTCGCGGTGCCGGCGCGCCGCCATCTCGTCACGAAGGTCGGCGACCAGCAGCGCGTTCTCGAGCGAGATGGCCAGCTGCGTGGCGAGCAGCTCGAGCGCCTCGAGCCGCTCGGGCGTGAAGGCGTTGGCCATGAGGTTGTTCTCGAGCAGCAACACCGCCTGCAGCGCGCCCTGCCGCACGATGGGCAGGCAGAGCAGCGACTGCGTCTGCTCGCGCACGATGTACGGGTCTGACGAGAAGGTCTCGTGGCGTGTGGCCTGGCCCAGCCGCACCGGCTTCAACGAGCGCTGCACCGAGTGAACGACCGACGTGGGCACCGTCTCGTGCGAGAGCTGGGCGAAGGGCGTGACGACGGTGACGTCGATGCGCCCGCCGTCGGTGACGCCGGTGGCGGCGAGCACCAGCTGGCCCTGGCGGTCGAGCACGAGCGCGCTGCGTTGGGCGCCGCCCTGCTGCATCACCACCCGCAGCAGCTGCTGGAACAGCGCGTCGAGCGCGAGCTCGCCCGAGATGGCCTGCGACGCCCGCACCACGGCGAGGGTGTCGAGGCTGTGGCCGGTCGAGAGGTGGTGGCGCAGCTCGACCGTGGGCCAGCTCGTCTCGAGCGCGCGGGCCCAGGCGACCGCGCCCCAGCGGAGCGCGCAGCGGTGGGCCTCACGCAGGTGCAGCTCGGCGAGCACCGGCTGACCGCGCACCCTCGCGGCCTGCGCCAGAAGCTCGTGCGCCAGCGCCTCGACGTGCACCACGCCGTGCTGGCGAGCCGCGACGATGGCCAGCTCGGCGGCCCGGGTGGCGTCGTCGTGGCGCCCGTCGACGCCCGCCAGCACCGCGTGAACGAGCTGCGCCTGGTGGGCGAAGGTGGCCGGAGCGCTCGCCGCACATTCGTCGAGGCGCTGCGCCGCCCAGACGAGCTCGGCGCGGCGTCGCGGCCGCTCCTGCGGCTCGAAGGTGGCCCACCTGAGGCCCAGGGCCAGCGCGCTCGAGAACCAGAACACCGCTTCGCCGTGTTGCCCGCGCACCACCGACAGCCGCGGCCGCTCGTCGTCGGCGAGCGCGAGGGCCCGCGCGCCGTCGCCCATCACCACCCGCGCGAAGAGCTCGTTGATGGCGACCCACGTCTGCAGGGTGGGAATGGGAATGGCGCGGCTCCGCGCCCGAAAGGCCTCGAACGCGGCGCCTGCCAGCTCGGCGCCGGGCCGGCCCTCGAGCGCCTGCGCCACCCGGCTCACCGACTCCGTGCAGATGGCGAGCGCTTCGTAGCCGGTGCTCTGAATGAAGGTGGTGTTCGCCTCGGCCTCTGCGGCGACCCGGTCGAGCGCGACGCCCGCCGTCAGCAGGAAGAGCGGAGGGTGAAACGCACAGAGCGCGGCGTGCACCATGTCGCCGTTCTCGAGCCCCGCCTGCATGCCCTCGGTCGCGAAGGCGATGGCGGTGTTGATGTCCTGCGTCCACGTGGTGCAGTTGGCGCTCAGGTTCAGCACCATGGCGCGCGCGTCTGCGAAGCCGTGCCGCTGCACCAGGCGCCGCGCGACGAAGACCCAGGGCTCGATGGCCGCGAAGTCCCTTCGAATGGCGAGCTCGAGCGCGTAGGCCGCGAAGCCCATCGGCGACAGCGGGCACAGGCCGTGGCGCAGCGCGAGGTCGACCAGCGTGCACACCACCAGCCGGTGCAGCTCGCGGTCGACGTAGTAGGCGCTGGGCAGAATGCCGACGAGCACCGCGACGGCCAGGTGCAGGTCGGGCTCGCGGGTGAGCGGCAGGGCCTCGAGGGTCTCGACGGGGTTGGGCCCGATGCGCGCCCGCAGGTCGCGCTCGACGGCGTCGACGTCTTCGCGGGCGGGGTGCACCGAGAGCGCGACGTCGTACAGCTTGAGGCACTCGAACGCCGCGCCCAGCGCTTCGAGCGACTCGCCGCGACACGTGTGCAGCTCGATTTGCAGCCGCCAGCAGGTCGCCGTCTCTGCGCGCCCCTCACAGAGGCGGCGCGCCAGCTCGAGCCGCTCGGCCCCTTCGGCGAGGCGGCCCAGCGCGAGGGCCGACTCACAGCCGGTGACGGTCAGCGAGAAGGCGAGCGTTCTCAGCGGGCCGGCGTGCTGCCCACCGAGCGCGCGCAGGCCGGCGGCGGCGAAGTCGGCCGCCGATTGAAAGGCGGTGGTGGTTCGTGCGTGGCGCGCCGCGGTGAGGTTCAGCTCGGCCGCGCGCGTCAGCTCGTCGGCGCCGGTGAGCAGCCCGGCCCCGCGGTTGAGCTGGCTGACGGCCTCGAAGACCTGCTGGGGCGTCGGGGTGGCAGGCAGCCGCGCCACCAGCACCCGGCCAATCGCGGCGTGGGTGGCCTCGCGCTGGCCCGGCCCGATGAGCGTCGCGGCCGCCTGCTGAACGCGGTCGTGCAGAAACCGGTAGCCCTCACTGCCGTGCAGCAGCAGCCCTTCGTCGACGGCGCGCGCGAGCAGGCCGGTCGTCTCCTCCAGCGTCGCGCCGGTGACGGCGGCGAGCGTCGCGGCGTCGAAGCCGTTGCCGACGCACGCGGCGAGGCTGAGCAGGTGGCGCAGCTCGGGCCCACACCCTTCGAGCTGATGGGTGAGCAGGTCGACGACGTTGTCGGTGACGGCCTGGGCCTTCACGTCGTCGAAGTCCCAGCTCCACGCGCGGCCGGCCACGTCGAACCTGATGACGCGCGCCCGGTGCAGCGCCGCGAACTGGCGGGTGAAGAAGAGCGGGTTGCCGCCGGTCTTGGCGGTGAGCAGCCTCAGCAGCGGCTCGCACTGCGCAGGCGACGCCCGCAGCGTGTCGCCCAGCAGCCGGCCGAGCGCCTCGGTCGACAGCGGGCCCAGCGAGAGGGTGTCGACGGGCGTGCCCTTCTCGCGAAGGCGCCCGAGCGTCTGCTGCAGCGGGTGGTCGGCGGGCACCTCGGTGTTGCGGTACGCGCCGAGCAGCAGCAGCGACCGGGTCGACGGGTGCGTCGCCACGTCTTCGAGCAGCTTGAGGCTGGCGGCGTCGGCCCACTGCAGGTCGTCGAGGAAGAGGGTGAGCGGCGTCTGCTCGGTCGCGAAGACGCCGATGAAGCGGCGCATCACCCGGGCGAAGCGCTGGTGGGCCTCGGCGGGTGACATGGGCCCGAGCGGAGGCTGGGCGCCGAGAATCGACTGCAGCTCTGGCAGCAGCGACACCAGCAGCTGCCCGTGCTGGCCAACCGCCCTCGTGAGCTGGTCGCGCCACTCCGAAAGACGCTGCTCGTCCGAGGCGAGCACCAGCGCCGTCAGGTGTCTGAAGGCCCGCACGATGGGCGCGTAGGGAACGTCGGGCTGCAGCTGGTCGAACTTGCCGCTGATGAACACGCTGCCCGCGCCAGCCAGCGGCGTCGCCAGCTCACGTACCAGCGTCGACTTGCCGACGCCTGATTCACCGGCCAGCAGCACGAGGCGCACGCTGCCGGTGCTCTTCACCGCCTGCAGTGACGCCATCACCCGGGCGACCTCGGCCTCGCGGCCATAGAGGCGTGGCCGAATGAAGAACCGGTCGGTGGCTTCGTTGGCCGCGAGCGCGAACGGCGTCAGGGAGCGCCGCTGCTTCCACTCGGCTTCGCAGCGCTCGAGGTCGACCGCCAGACTCGCGGCGGTCTGGTAGCGCTCGTCGGGCTCCTTCGCGAGCAGTCGCGCCACGAGGTCCGACAGCACCGCGGGCACGTGCGGAGCCAGCTCGGTCGCCCGCTTCGGCGCGATGGCGAGGTGCGCGTGAACCCACTCCAGCGGGTCGCGGGCTTCGAAGGGCAGCTTCCCGGTGAGCCACTCGAAGAAGACCATGCCCAGCGAGTAGAGGTCGCTGCGCGCATCGACCGCGCGCTCGAGGCGGCCGGTGTGCTCGGGCGAGCCGTAGACCCACACCTGGGCGGCGCGCGCCTCACGCCGGGCTTCGATGCGCGTCGCGCCCGTGCCGGAGTCGCTGGTGATGGCCTCGGGCGTCAACGCGCCGTGCACGGGCTGCTGCAGGTGAAACTGGGCCAGGGCCGTGGCGGTCTTGTTCGCCACGTCGAGGAACCACTCGATCGACACGGCTGCCGACGTTGGTGTCATGACGAGTCACCCGAACGAGTTGCACCGCCGCTGCGAACCGTAGCACCAGCCTCGTCTGGGGCCGGGCCCGGGGGCGCCCGAAGGGGCGAGCGAACGTCAGTGCAGCTGACAGTCGAGCACATGCGGCTCGAAGACGCTGCCAACCAGCGTTCGGCCACCGGGCAGGGGCACCGCGACGCTCGAGCCCGAGAGCAGCGAGCCGTCGTCGAGCGCGACGTCGGTCAGCTCGAAGGCGCCGTTGGTGTACCGCGCGCGCAGCACCTGCGACGGCGAGTGATGCGCCGGGTCCTTCGCGTGCCCGAGGAACTCGAGCATCTTCGGGTGGGCGCCGATGAAGAGCGCGCCGTCGTCGGCGATGGAGATGTTGTCGAGGCCCGCCTCGGCCGTCAGCGCCGCCCGCTGCGTGAGCGCGCCGCTCGAGGCGTCACGTGAGAACGCGAGCAGCCGGCGGCCCGTCGTCTCGGCGACGAACACGGTGGCGCCGTCGCTCGAGACCGCCACGCCGTTCGCGTAGCGCAGCCCCGGCACCGCGACGCTCGCCTTCGTGCCGTCGAAGTACCCCAGGCCCGACCACGGCATTCTCGCGAACGTCTCCACCACGCGGCCGAAGGTGCCCGCGCGCGTGCCAGCGTCGATGGTCACGTAGAAGTGCTCGGGCCCGACGGGCGCGACGTCGTTGAGGCTGACGAACTCGGGGGCCTGCACCGTGCGCACGTGTTTGAGCGTCGGGCCTTCGAGCAGGTCGAAGAGCTCCACCGTGCTCGAGGTGCGGGTCGGGTGGTTGACGACGAAGAGCCGCTTCAGGCCGTCACGGACGAACAGGCCCAGGCCGTGCGGGTGCAGCTCCACGAAGTCGTGCGGCACCGGCTTCGGAGCGCCCTTCGCCGTCACGTCCCACGAGAAGATGACGCCAGGTTTCGGCGCGCCTTCCTCCATCGCGCGGAAGTCGGTGCTCGAGATGAACGCGAGGCCCGATGCCGTATCGAAGACGAGGTCCTCGGCGCCGGTGAAGCCAGTCACCTTCGTGCACTGCTCGAAGCCGTGCGGGGCCAACGTTCGAAAGGCGCCGGCGTCGGCGAGGGTGTCGAAGACCAGGCCCGCGACCGCGAGCAGAAGAACCACCACCGCGAGCAGCACGATGCGTCGACGAGCCATGGGCGCCGAACCGACCACGACTCGGCGCCTGGGTCACCAACCCAGCCACGAATGTGACGAAGGGTGTGCACCGACACGCGCCCCTCGGGTGCAACCGGCAAGGTTCGCTGATGATCGGCGCTGGCCGCCGAATCGCAATCGGGACCCCACAACTTCTCTTCGAGGGTCTCCATGGACCGCACCTCTGCACGCCTCGCAGCCCTGCTCGCCGGCGCCTTCTTCGTCTCGTCGTCGTGCTCCGATTCTCTTCTGCCCCGGGGAGAGTCCGACTCGCCTCAGCGCACCGCCGAGGCGCTCTTCGTCAACAGCGGCTTCGAGACCGGCAACACGAGCAGCTGGACGGTGACGACGAACCTCGTGGCCACGACGCCGGGCGTGCAGGTGTACCCGGTCACCGCCGAGTCGCAGCTGGGCCTTCGCCCCGGCGGCGTGCTGAAGACGAACGTGTACGACGCGGGCACGCCGTTCACGCTGGTGCCGCCGGGCCTCACCGCGGCCGACCCCGTGCGCTTCCCGCGCTTCGGCAACTGGGCCGCCGTGGTGAACGAGATGGGCTCTGCCTACAACGCGAACCGCATCACCCAGTCGTCGGTGGTGACGACGGCCGACATCGACCCGGCCGACGGCCTCGTGCACGTGCGCTTCGTGGTGCTGCCGGTGCTGCAGAACCCGGGGCACTCGCTGCGTGAGCAGCCGTACTACTTCGTCACCATCACCAACACGACGAAGGGCACGACGCTGGCGAGCCGCTTCAACTTCTCGAACGAGGCCGGCGTGCCGTGGCAGTCGACGTCGAACGGCCAGGTCGTCTTCACCGACTGGCTGCTCTTCGACCTGCCGCTCTCGCGCGGCGCCGTCAGCATCGGCGACACGCTCACGGCCACCGTCATCGCCGGCGGCTGCGCGCAGTCGGGCCACTGGGGTGAAGCCATCATCGACAGCTTCGGCTCGAGCATTCCCGGGCTCGTCGTGTACGGCAGCGCGCCCGACAGCGTCGAGGCTGGCAGCGACTTTCAGTACAACTACCGCGTGCTCAACGGCTCGTCGGCGACGGCCACGGGCGCGAAGCTGACGGCCTACCTGCCGGCGGGTGTCACCTTCCGCAGCATCGACACGCCGGGCATCACGTGCACGCTGCCCACCGTCGGCACGCGCGGCACCGTCGTCTGTGACCTCGGCGCCATCGCCGTCGGAGCGTCGAGCAACGTCAAGGTGACGGTGCGCGCCGACGCCACCGCCACGGGCGCGATTCGCCACGGCTGGTACTACAGCCAGTCGAACCAGGAGCAGCCGCTCACCGGCCCGCTCATCACCACCAACGTCACCACGGGCGGCAGCTCGGCGTACGTGAACCTCGTCACCACCGTCGACGACGCAGCGGCCTCGGTGATGTGGAACCAGCACGTCACCTGGAGCATCACCGTGCGCAACGCGGGGCCCGCGACGGCCACCGACGCGCCCATCTCGTCGAACGCGCCGGCGCAGCTCACCAACCTCAGCTGGACGTGCGTGGGGCAGGGCGGCGGCTCGTGCGGCGCCGCCTCGGGCACTGGAGCGCTCTCGACGCTCGCGACGTTGCCGTCGGGCGGCAGCGTCACCTACTCGCTCGAGGCCGACGTCATTCTCAGCACGGGCATCGGCGCGGTGAGCGTCACGGCGTTCGCGTCGGCGCCTGCGGGCACGGTGGAGGCTGCCGCGCTCGACAACGGCGGCGGTGACGACGACACCATCGCAGGCACCATGCAGTACGTGACGGTGACGCGCGCCGGCGCGGGCCTGGGCACCATCACCTCGACGCCGGCGGCCATCTCGTGCGGCGCCGGTTGTACGACGACGTCGAGCGGCTTTGGCGTTGGCACCAGCGTGACGCTGCAGGCGACACCCGCGACGGGCTCGGTCTTCGCGGGCTTCAGCGGCGGCACCTGCTCGGGCACCGGCGCGTGCACCTTCACCGTCACCAGCGGGCAGACGGTCACCGCGACGTTCGACCGCAACCCCATCGCCATCACCAGCCCCTCGACCGCGCGCGCCGCCGTCGGCCGGCCGTTCTCGTTCACCGTCACCGGCCTCGGCACGCCGCCCCTCACCTTCGGCGCGACGAACCTGCCCGCGTGGCTGTCGTTCGACGCGCAGACTCAGGTGCTCTCGGGCACCGCACCCTCGGCGGGAACGTTCACCGCCGACCTCTCGGCCACCGACGTGAACGGCACCGCGACGCAGACGCTCACCATCACCGCGGGCCTCGCGCCCTCCATCACCTCGGCGCTGACGTACACGCTGGCGGCGGCGGGCACCGCGTGGGGCACCATCGACGTGAACGCCTCGGGCGCGACGCCCATTCAGTTCAACGCCAGCAACATGCCGGGCACCGTCTATTTCAACAGCACCACGGGCGTGTTCGCGGGCAACGCGGGCGCGGTCGGCGTCTACAACGTGCCCGTCATCGCGACGAACGCGTTCGGCTCCGACTACAAGGTGCTGGCCGTCTCGGTCGGCGGAGCGCCAGTCATCACCTCGCCGCTCACCGCGTCGTCCACCGTCGGCAACGGGTTCAGCTACACCCTCACGGCGACCGGCACCGCCACCATCGTGCTCGGCGCCTCGTCACTGCCCGCGTGGGCCACCTTCACGCCTGCGACGGGCGTCATCAGCGGAACGCCGACGAGCGCAGGCACCGTCTCCATCGGGCTCTCGGCCACCAACGGCGTGGGCAGCAGCGCGCAGACGCTCGTGCTCACCATCGACGGGCCGGCCGTCATCACCAGCAACCTCACGGCGAGCGGCACGGCGGGCCAGGCCTTCACGTACTCGCTCACCGCCGAAGGCACGGCGCCCATCACGCGCAGCATGACGGGCCTGCCGGCGTGGCTCTCGTTCGACGCGAACGCCGGGTTGCTCTCGGGCACGCCGCCTGCGGCCGGCACCTTCACCGTCACGATGGGCGCGGCCAACGGCATCGGCAGTGACTCGAAGACGCTCACCATCACCATCGCCGCACCGCCGCCGACGCCGACGCCGCCTGCCATCACCAGCGCGCTCACCGCGAGCGGCAGCTCGGGCGCCGCCTTCACGTACACCATCACCGCGAGCGGCCAGGTGCCCATGACGTTCAGCGCGACCGGGCTGCCCGCGTGGGCCAGCATCGACGCGAACACCGGCGTCATCTCGGGCACGCCGTCGGGCGGCGGCAGCACGTCGGTCACCATCGGTGCCACCAACGCGCTGGGCGCCGACTCGAAGACGCTCGTCATCTCCATTCAGGCGCCGCCGCAGGTCACCTCGGCGCTCACCGCCACCGGCCAGATTGGCGTGCCCTTCTCGTACACGCTGACGGCCACGGGCAGCGGCGTCGTCACGCTCAGCGCGAGCAACCTGCCGGCCTGGGCGTCGTTCAACGCGGGCACCGGCGTCATCAGCGGCACGCCGACGGCCGATGGCTCGTTCTCGGTCAGCATCGCGGCGTCGAACGGCGCTGGCACCGACTCCGAGTCGCTCGTCATCACCATCGAGACGCCGGCGCTGGTCACCTCGGCGCTCTCGGCTGACGGCATCGTCGGTGACGCGTTCTCGTACACCGTGACCGCGTCGGGCAGCGCGCCGGTCAGCACCAGCGCGAGCAACCTGCCGGCGTGGGCGTCGTTCAATGCAGGCACGGGCGTCATCAGCGGCACGCCGACGGCGACGGGCTCGTTCTCCATCACGCTCGGCGCGTCGAACGCTGCGGGCAGCGACTCGAAGACGCTGACGCTCACCGTGCGAGCGCGGCCAGTCATCACCTCGGCGCTCACGGCCGACGCCGTCGTCGGAGACACGTTCAGCTACACGCTCACCGCGAGCGGCACCGCGCCCGTCACGCTCAACGCAGGCAGCCTGCCTTCGTGGGCGTCGTTCAACGCGGGCATCATCTCGGGCACCCCCACCGCAGCGGGAGTCCTCTCCATCTCGCTCTCGGCCAGCAACGGCGTGGGCTCCGACGCGAAGACACTCGTCGTCACCGTGCGCGCGCGGCCGGCCATCACCTCGGCGCTCGTCGCGTCGGGCCTCGTCGGCCAGGCGTTCTCGTACACGCTGACCGCGAGCGGCACGGCGCCGG
The DNA here is from genome assembly GCA_016793585.1 of Archangium sp. The sequence goes on along the minus strand of JAEUJR010000620.1, from coordinate 5,689 downwards.
TCTCGCTCTCTGCGAGCGGCCTGCCCTCGTGGGCTTCGTTCAACGCGGGCGTCATCAGCGGCACGCCGACGGCCGATGGCACCTTCAGCATCACGCTGGGGGCGTCGAACGCCGCGGGCTCCGACCCGCAGACGCTCGTGCTGACGGTTCGCTCGGTACCCGTCATCACCTCGGCGCTGGCGGTCGACGCCATCGTCGGAGACGCGTTCAGCTACACGCTCACCGCGAGCGGCACGGCGCCGGTGACGCTGTCGGCCACGAGCCTTCCGGCCTGGGCCTCGTTCAACGCGGGCGTCATCAGCGGAACGCCGACGGCCGACGGCCTCGTCTCCATCTCGCTCGGCGCGAGCAACGGCGTGGGCAGTGACTCGAAGACGCTCGTCGTCACGGTTCGCGCGCGGCCGGCCATCACCTCGGCGCTCGTCGCCGCTGGTGTCGTCGGTCAACCCTTCTCGTACACGCTGACCGCGAGCGGAACGTCGCCGCGGTCGCTCTCGGCGAGCGGGCTGCCGGCGTGGGCCTCGTTCAACGCGGGCACGGGAGTCATCTCGGGAACGCCGAACGCCGAAGGCGCGACCTCCATCACCGTCGGCGTGTCGAACGCGGCTGGCGCCGACGCACAGACGCTCGTGCTGACGGTTCGCTCGGTGCCCGTCATCACCTCGGCGCTCGCGGTCGACGCCATCGTCGGAGATGCCTTCAGCTACACGCTCACCTCGAGCGGCACGGCGCCGGTGACGCTGTCGGCCACGGGCCTTCCCGCCTGGGCCTCGTTCAACGCGGGCGTCATCAGCGGAACGCCGACGGCCGACGGCCTCGTCTCCATCTCGCTCGGCGCGAGCAACGGCGTCGGCACCGACTCGAAGACGTTGGTCGTCACGGTTCGCGAGCGGCCCGCCATCACCTCAGCGGCCACTGCAGCGGGCGTCGTCGGCCAGCTGTTCTCGTACACGGTGACCGCGAGCGGCACGGCGCCCGTCACCCGCTCCGCCAGCGGCCTGCCTGCCTGGGCGAGCTTCGACGCGAGCACCGGCGTCATCAGCGGAACGCCGACGGCCGACGGCTCCTTCGCCGTCACGCTCGGCGCCTCCAACGCGGCGGGCTCGGCCTCGAGCTCGCTCGTCATCACCGTGGGCTCCACCCCCGTCATCACCTCGGCGCTCGCGGCCGACGGCGTCGTCGGTCAGGCCTTCTCGTACCGCTTCACCGCCACCGGCACCGAGCCGCTGAGCCTCTCGCTCTCGGGCCTGCCCTCATGGGCCACCTTCGCCAACGGCGTCATCTCTGGCGTGCCCGACGGTGAAGGCGTGTTCACCATCACCCTCATCGCGAGCAACGGCTCGGGCGTCGACCAGCAGACGCTCACCCTCACCTCGCGCAGAGCGCCGGCCATCACCTCGCCGCTCACGTTCGCAGCCGTCGTCGGCCAGGCCATGACCTACCACCTGGTCAGCACCGGCACGGCGCCGCTCGCGCTCTCGGCGACCGGGCTTCCCTCGTGGGCGTCGTTCGACCCGCAGACGGGAATTCTCTCGGGCACGCCCACCTCCGAGGGCGAGGTGCAGGTCACTCTGCGTTCGTCGAACGTCGCTGGCGCCGACTCACAGGTGCTCGTCATCGCAGTGCGCACCGCCCCGGCCATCACCTCTGCGCTCTCGGTCGCGGCCGTCACGGGCGACGCCTTCAGCTACACGCTCACCGCGAACGGCACCGCGCCCATCACGCGCTCCGTGACCGGGTTGCCGTCGTGGCTGCGGTTCGACCCCACGACGGGTGTCTTGAGCGGAACCCCGACCGAAGACGGTGTCTTCACCGTCGGCCTCGTCGCCAGCAGCGGCGTGGGCACCGACACGAAGTCGCTGCAGGTCACCGTTCGCACCAGGCCGCGCATCACTTCGGCGCTCGCCGTCGACGCCGTCGTTGGAGACGCGCTCGTCTACTCGCTCACCCTCGAGGGCACCGAGTTCATGACGGTGCAGGCCGTGAGCCTGCCGGCCTGGCTCGACTTCGACCAGAACACGCGCACGCTGTCGGGTACGCCGCCGGCCGAAGGCGTCACCAGCATCGTCTTCGGCGCGTCGAACCTCGCGGGCACCGACGTGAAGACGGTGGTCATCACCGCGCGCGCTCGCCCCGTCATCACCAACGCGCTCGAGGTCTTCGCCGTCGCCGGCTCTGCGTTCTCATTCAGGCTCACCGCCACGGGCACGGCGCCGCTGTCGTTCAGCGCGGGCATGCTGCCGGCCGGGCTCACGCTCTCGGGCGACCTCGTCTCGGGTACACCGACGGCCTCGGGGCGGTTCCCGGTGCTCGAGCGCGCCACCAACGCCGCCGGCTTCGACGAGCGCATCGTCATCGTCTCGGTGCGTGACGTGATTCCCGCGCCGACGATTGCCCTGCCGATGGAGGACGCGGTGCTCTCGTCGTCGTCGCTCACCATCTCGGGCTCGGCGCCGCCGACCGAAGCGGGCAGCGTGGTGCGCGTGCGTGAAGGCAGCCAGGTGCTCTGCGACGCACTCGTCCTGCAGGACGGGTCGTGGTCGTGCGCGGTGACGTTCGCCGAAGGCGCGCACACGCTCGACGCCATCATCGTCGACGCGCGCGGCTTCGAAGGCCTGCTGCACGACGGTCAGCGCTTCGTCGTCGACGAGACGGCGCCGCTCGCGCCTGCGTGGGCTGGCCCGGGAGCGGGCGCCATCGTCTCGAGCGCGACGCCTGCGCTGACGGGAACCGGTGAGCCCGATGCACGCGTCGTCATCACGCGCATGGAGCAGGTCGTCTGTGAGGCCGTCGTTCAGCGCGATGGTTCGTGGGCTTGCACGCCGCAGTCGCCGCTGCCGCAGGGCGAGGTCGAGCTGCGGGTCGTGCAGCGTGACGCCGCCGGCAATCAGAGCGTGCAGGTGCCGCGCGCGTTCTTCGTCGACTCGGTGACGCCGGTGGCGCCGACCATCGAAGCGCCGATGGCGAACTCGATTCTTCGCGAGCGCACGCCGACCCTGCGTGGCACCGCCGAGGCTGGCAGCACCGTCATCGTGTCGGTCGATGGCCACCTCGAGTGCAGCACCACCGCCGATGCCCAGGGCCAGTGGAGCTGTGTCTCGTCGACCCTCGCCGATGGAACGCACGCGGTCTCGGTGCTGAGCCGCGACACCGCGGGCAACGAGAGCGTTCGTGTGATGAACCGCTTCGTCGTCGACCTCACCAGGCCAGAGCCTCCGCTCATCGCCGGCCCTTCCGGGCTCACCACCACCACCACGCCCGTCATCTCGGGTCGCGCCGAGGCCAACACCACCGTGCGCGTGCTGCTCGATGGTGTCGAGGTCTGCACCGCGCCGGTGAGCGCCGAAGGCACCTGGAGCTGCCCCGCGGTCGAGGCGCTCGCGAAGGGCCCCCACACGCTCGTCGTCACCGCGAAGGACGCGGGCGGCAACGAGAGCGAGCCGACGACTGGCGTGTTCGACGTGCAGGACGCGACGGGCTCCATGGTGATGCCGGCCGCTTCGCCCGACACCGACAACCCGCAGCTGAGCGGCACCGCGACGCCTGGCGCGACGGTGAACGTCTACGTCGACGGCACGCGCATCGGCAGCACCACCGCCGACGAGAACGGCAACTGGACGTACGACCTGCCGCGCCTCGAAGCCGGAGCGCACGGTGTCTCCATCGGCATCAAGGGCACCGGTGACGAAGAGAGCTACCGCTCGCCGACGCAGGTGCTGCAGGTCGACAAGGCGGCCATCGACTTCGGGGGTGGCCTGGGCTGCAGCTCGACGTCGCAGTCGCCGCTCGCGTTCTTCATGATGTTCGGCGTGTTGCTGCTGCTGCGCCGCCGTCGCGCAGTGGCTGCGGTCGCCATCGTCAGCACGGCCGTCGTCGCCTCGGCGCAGGGCAGGGTGCAGTCGTTCGAGGTCGAGCAGCTCGAGCTCAACCCGGCCGCGCGCGGTGGTCTCGTCGTCGGTGGCGCTGACCTGCTGCAGGCACGCGACTACCGGTTCTCGGCGTCGTTCGGCTACCAGAACGCGCCGTTGCAGTACTTCGAGAACGGCGTGCGCAAAGCGACGCTCATCGACCACCGCGTCACCGCGTGGCTCTCGGGCGCGTACGCCATCACGCCGTGGCTCGAGGTGGGCGCGAACCTGCCGGTGGTGCTCTTCCAGTCGGGAGAATCGGCGCGCACGCGGCTCGGAGAGACCATCATCGCGGGGGTTCCGGCGTCGGCAGCGATGGGCACACCGTGGCTTCAGGCGCGCGCGGCGGTGATGCAGGAGCGCAACGGCTCTCCCTTCGACCTCGGCTTCACGGTGATGGCGGGCCTGCCGCTCGGTTCGGTCGAGAGCCTGACGAAGGACCCCTCGGTGTCGGGGCAGCTGCTCGTCGGCGCTGGCCGCACCTTCGGCCCCGTTCGCGTGGCGCTCGAAGCAGGCGCGCACCTGCGCCAGGCGGCCTCGCTCGTCAGCAGCAACCCCGAAGACGCCATCGGCAGCCGCATGCTGATGGGCGCGGCCGTGTCGAGCGTTCGTGGGCCGCTGCGTGGAGAGCTCTCGGTGCGCGGGTTCGCGCCGCTCACGAATCAGCCCTTCAGCGCCGAGGTGCTCGCCGGTGGGCGCTACGCGATTCGTGATTGGGAGGTGTTCGCGGTCGCCGGCCCCGGCTTTGGCAACGCGCCTGGAACGCCTGCGTTCCGTGCGCTCGTCGGCGTGTCGTTCGGTGGGCTCTCGAGCGCGAAGTGTGGAGGTCGCTCGCACGTGGCCGCCGAGTGCCCCGACCTCGATTGGGACGGAGATGGCGTGCCCAACGACATCGACTGGTGCCCCGAGCTCGCGGTGAAGGGCTCCTCCGATGGTTGCCCCGTTCCGCAGGTGGTGACGCTGCCGCCGCCGCCAGTCGCGCCAGTCGCGCCGCCCGGTCCGCCTGATGCCGATGGAGACGGCGTCTCCGATGAAGACGATGCGTGCCCTGACGCCGCCGGCGAAGACGCCAACGGCTGTGCGCTCGTTCTCCCCGCGGAGGAGCCCGTGGTGGAGCCGGCGCCCGCGCCACAGACGAATGCCTCGCTCAAAGACGGGCGCATCGAGCTCAAGGGCGCCGTCTACTTCGAGACCTCTCGCGCCGAGCTGCAGCCGCGCTCGTTCCCGCTGCTCGACGAGGTCGCCAGCGTGATGAAGGCGCACCCCGAGGTGAAGGTCGTACGCATCGAAGGGCACACCGACGACCGTGGCGGAGCAGCGTTCAACCAGCCGCTCTCGGCCGCACGGGCTCGCGCGGTGAAGGCCTACCTCGAGAAGGCAGGCATCGAGCCGTCACGCCTCGAAGCGCAGGGGTTCGGGTCGTCGAAGCCCATCGCTCCGAACACGACGGCCGAAGGGCGCGAGCAGAACCGTCGCGTCGAGTTCATCGTCATCGAGTGAGCGCCGTCGACCCGCCCGCCCGGGTTCATCGTCATCGAGGCGAGCCATTCAGGACTCGCCTCGTGCGCCGACGAGGGCACGGGGGCGCGGCAGCATCGATGCGTCGGTGCCATCGTCATCGAGCGACCGGTCGAGCTCAGCGCGCGCCGACGAAGGCCTCGAGCGTCGCGAGGCCATCGGCATCGACGACGTCTTTCGCGAGCGGGGGCATGCCGCCCTGCGCAGACGTTCGCCCCACGCGGTCGAGCACGTCGCGCCACGAGGGGTTGCCCGGCGCGCCG
>JAEUJR010000456.1 GCA_016793585.1 Archangium sp. | reverse complement strand
CCGTTCTCGTTCGCGCAGCCGAGCAGCATCGTCACCACCAGGAGCGCGCGCTTCATCGCACCACCTCGAGCGCCCGCTTGATGAGCCCGTTCGTGTCGATGGCGCCTTTTCGATCGTCTCCGAAGCGAACGATCAGCACGTCCTCCGACGGGATCACGATCAGCCGCTGCCCCCAGTAGCCAGACGCCGCGTACGCATCTTCGGGAACATCAGGCCACGGCTTCGGGCGATCACCGACAGGCCGATTGAGCCACCATGAAAAGCCATTCGGCCGCGGCTCCACGGGCTTCGTCGCGACGTAGGCCTCGGACGGCGTGGTGCTCTGCTTCACCCAGTTCTCGGGCACCAGCCGCTCCCCGTTCCAGCAGCCGTCGTTCAAGAAGAAGAACCCGAACTTCGCGAAGTCGCGCGGCGTCGCGTAGCTCGACGATCCGCCCTGCGGCATGCCCTTCACGTCCTCTTCCAGCACCAGCTTCGAGAGGCCAATGCGATCGAACAGCTGCGTCCAGAACGCGTCTTTGCCGTGCTTCGCCTCGAGGACCCGCTTCGCGACGAGCGAGGCCAGCTGCGCGTCTCCGGTCGAGTACAGCCACGTCACGCCCGGTGTGCCGACGATCGGGTGCGAGAGAATGTGCGCGAGCTGATCGCGGTGCCCGGCGCCGTAGAACATCGAGATGACCGACGACACCTGGTAGCTCGCGTTCTCGTATTCCTCCTGCCACTTCATGCCGCTGCTGAAGGTGATGAGGTGCTTCACGGTCACGGAGCAGTGGCCCGTCTTCTCGGCCTCCGGCACGTATTTGCACACCGAGTCGTCGAGCGAGAGCAGCCCCTGGTGCAGCGCGACGCCGATGAGCACGCTGGTGACGCTCTTGGTGGCGCTCCAGGCGAGGTGCGGCTTGTCGGCGTCGAAGCCGCGGGCGTAGCGCTCGTACACGAGGGTGCCGCGCTTGAAGATCAACAGCGAGTCGGTGCGTACGCCGAGCCGTTCGCTGTCTTTGCCAGTGAGCGTGAAGGCGAACGTCTCGAGGTCGTCGAGGGCCGCGCGCTTGGCAGTCTGATCGACCAACTGCACGGGCCAGCCGTCGGTGGGCCAGCTCACCCTTGACGGACACGGGTCGGCGACTGCGACGACGCTGAGAAGCACCACGAGTATGGCGGTGAGACGCATGGGCCTCGCATAGCTGGTTGCGGCTGAAGTGCTCGCGCGGCGACGCTCGTGTCACCTGAGCGCCACACCTCACTGGATTTGCCCCAGCTGCCCCAGCGAGGATTCTGGAATGCCACGTTGGGAAACGAAGAGCGCGAAGGGTGAAAAGTTCCTCGAGCTGGTCCTCGACGAAGACCGTCTCTGGGCCGCCGAGGGCTCACGACCGCCCGGCCAGAAGGAATGGTCGGTCAACCACTCCGATCCGAAGATGTTCCGCTTCAACGCCGGAGCAGCCGCCGCGAAAGCGGACTACGACAAACGCGTCGGGAAGCTGCCGAAGTCGGCGGTGCTCGTGGGCGAACAGACGCCGGTCATCAGCCCCAAACGGGAAGAGGCTGGGCGCCGAAAGGCCGAGCTCGAGAAGTCCATGCGGGAGTGGGAGGCCAAACATGGGCTCATCGCGAAGCTGAAGGCGACCGGCACTGCGAGGCTCGTGGGCCTCAAGGCGCACAACAAAGAGGAGTACGTCGAGGTCGCGCTCGACGGCACCACCGTGCTCAAGCGCCGCGGCAAGGGCTCAGGGAAGCCGAAGACCGAAAAGGAATCGGAGCCGACGCTCGAACGCGCGCTCATCACCGCCCAGCTGTTCCTGATGTCGAACATGGCGATGGGGAGCTTCGGGCCCGCCCCGCGTTGACCCGTTCACCAGAGCGGCCCCTTTCCGACCACGCGCCGACGCTCTTCGGGTGGGCTCTCAGCAAGCCCCGCTTCGGCATGAACGGCTTCGAGCTGCCAGCTCCGTGCACGCGCGCGCACCGCAGCGGGGAAACACTCGGTTCGAGCGCCGAGCACACCGGCTGGCACACGCGTGTCTTCGAGCTCCACCACGCCTGCGTCGGTCGCGATGATGTTTCGCCGCAGCCACCGGCTCGCGACGATCTTCGAGCACGCCGCGTCTGCGCAGAGCCGCAGCACGAGTTGATGAAATGGGTCGCCAGTCGGCACCGAGTGCCCCACCGCTGGCGCCGAGAGCGTCACGCAGCCGCTGCCCGTCGTCGTCACCACCAGCGAGCTTCGCGCCTCGTGCCCGCCGTGCGTTCCATGTTCGACGCCCTGAAAGTGACACCCCACGCACGTTCGCGCCTCGCCCTTCGCACGCGCGGCCTCCCACTCGGCGACGGTGTTCTGCATGGGCACGGTGGCGAGCGCGGGCTCGGGCGCGCGGAACTGGTGGCAGTGCGCACAGAAGCCCGGGTTCGAGAGCTCTGCATTGGGCCGGCGTTCGTGCCCTTCGAGTTCGCGCGCGACGTCTTCGTGACAGAGCTCGCAGGTGAGGCCTCGCCCCGAGAAGGTGGGATCGTGACACGTCGAGCACCACGGGCGGCGAGAGACACGGCTCCACGACGCAAGAAAGGCCGGGGCGTCGTGCGCCCGCGAATGCAGCGTCTGTGCGTACGCTGCGTGAACGTCGAGGTGACAGCCCTCACACGGAGCGGCCGCGAGGATGAGCGCCAGCCAGCTCACTTCTTCGCGTCGAAGGTCAGCAGGGTCGTCTTCGACGAGCTGCCGCGCATGTTGAACTCGTCCTGCCCGATGAGCGCGACGACCGATTCGCCGCCGGGCGAGGCGATCGCGTAGAGCTTCCACGAGAACCCGCCGGCCATGTTCGCGGTCCACTCCGTTGGGCCGAGCTTCAGGGAGCCGGTGCGATCTCCCTCGGCGCTGCGCAGCTTCCACGCAAACGAGCCCGTCACCTTGTGAAACGACTCCTCCTCTTCGGTGTCGGTCAGCGTCGCGACGATCTCGAGGGGCGCCTGCGCGCCGCTCCCAGCGCGCCACGTCTCTTTCCACGTCGACACCAGCGTCTCTCCCTTCTTCTTCGTCGTGGGCTTGCCCTTCTCGATGGTGATCGGCAGCACCGAGCCAGGCGCTGCGCGATCGATGCCGAGCTCTTCGAGCTTCTTCTTCGCGGCGTCGAGCGCCTTCTTCGCGTCGGCGAGCGGCGTGCAATGAGCGCTTATCGGCGAGGCCTGAATCTCGAACGAGTGCAGCACGACTCCGTCACGGACCACCACGATGGCCAGGCCATTGCCGAACTGCTTTCCAGCGGCGTCGACGTAGCCAGCGCATGGCTCGGCCTCGCCGTAGGTGCCTCCGTAGAAGACGCGCAGCGCGACGGTGTGACGATCGGCCGACCAGCCGATGGGCTCGAGGCGATCGGCGCTCTGAATCGGCGTGAGCGGCGCTGCGGCGACCAGGAGCGAGAGCAACAGGACCATGGCGCGAAGGTACCGCACGGCGCTTGACCCGTCGCGGAGGAGCCGCGCACCATCTCGCGATGCCCAGCCGCACCGACACGGCGTTGATCGAGACGTTGAAGGCGCAGCTCGTGCCGCCACCGCCGTTCGTCCTTCAAGGAGAGGCGTCGAAGGCGGTGTTCACGCCGCTGCTGGAGTTGGAGGCCGCGGTCGCATCGGGTGCACTCAAGACGATCTGGCGCCAGCAGGGCGCGCTCGGCAACGCGTGCACGAACGCGAGCGTCAGCGAGGTCAGTGCCGAGGTGATCGCAGAGTGCACGACGCTCCTCGAGGGCCCGGTCACGCTGGGCACGAATGGTCCGCTCAACCTCGACGGCGTCTCACCGAAGGCCAGAAAGGAGCTCGAGCGCGAGGCCGCGATGATCAAGGAACGAAACGAGGCGCGGCTGAACCTGTGGAAGGTCGTGGCCACTTTCGCGGCGCGCAGTGGCGCCGGGCAAAACGCACTCGCGGCCGTCGTTCAGCGAGACGAGGTGCTCGCCGATGCCCTGTTCGACATTCTTGCGGCGTGCGGAGCCCGGGCGACGCCGGTGGTCGAGGCGATGTTCCTGAACTGGTTGAAGGGCCGGAACGTCGGGCACGCTGCATGGTGGGCGGCGAGGCTCGCTCCAGCGCGCGCGTTCGAGCTGCTCTCGCCGCTGTGCTCGCGCGAACACGAAGCGAGAACCACCAACGTCATCGGCGCGATGAACGGCATCGGCTGGGCTCACACCGACCAGCGATGGCTGGCTGTGCTCGAGCCCATGGCGCAGGAGTTCGGCTTCAGGAGTCTGTTGGCCGTCGCCGTCGCGACGCTGCGAGCGCGCACGCCATGAGCCCCGACGCTCTGGAGTTCCACGACGGTCGGATCAGCGCCGTCGCGATGCCGGCCCCGGGAATCGTCACCATCTCGTTCAGTTACCTCTGCGCGTACTTCCGCACCGAAACGCCTGGTGTCTTCGACGTGAAGCGCGCTCAGGCCAAGATCGTCGTGACGGGTGCCACGCGCCTCGAGACCGAGTTGGCCGTGAACGTCGCGCTCGAGGTCTCGGACGGAACGATCACCATCGATGGAGCCACCATCACGCCCCGTCGGGCCGAGCGCTTCACTGGCGCGTGCAGGCTCTCACTCGAACTCGCCGGGCCGTTCATCGGGAAGCTCATCGTCGAAGGCTCAGGCCTCGAGATTCGGGTCCATGCAATCGGCCAGACCTTCGAGCAGTTTCACGGCGCGATCGACTGAACGAGCATCGGCTCGATCCGCATCCACTCCCGCGGGGCCAGCGTCGCCGGCAGCTCGAACGCGCCGACCCGATCACGATGCAGCGACACCACGTGATTGCCCGCCGCGGCCACCATGCGTTTGACCTGGTGGTACTTGCCCTCGGCGATCGTCAGGTGGAGCAGCCGCTCCCCTGCCCGCTCGGCGTCACCTGACACGGGCTCAGGCGCGTCGTTGAGCACCACGCCGGCACGGAGCGCTGCCACCTGTGCATCCGTCACCGGCTCCGCGCACGTCACCACGTATCGCTTCGACATCTTGTGCTTCGGCGACGTCATCTTCTGAATGAACGTTCCATCGTCCGAAAGCAGCAGCAGCCCGGTCGTGTCGGCGTCGAGCCGCCCCACGCACTGAACACCGCGGGCGATCAGGTACGGCGGCAACAGCGAGAAGACGCTCGGGTGATGCGTCGGCGTGTGGCTGCACTCCACGTCGGCCGGCTTGTGCAGCGCGAGGTACACCTTCTCGGCGAACACCCACTCGAGGCCCGAAACGGTCAGTACGAGGCGCGCCGTCTCGACCTCGTCGTCGGGGCTCGCCGCGCTGACGCCGTTCACGAGCACGCGGCCCGTGTTCACGAGCAGCCGGCACTCCTTCCGGGTGCCGAAGCCCTGCGACTGGAGCGCCTTATCGAGCCGCACGCCGCCTTCGCCTCACGAGCACCAGCAGCGACACCCACGGCCACAGCAGCCCAACGCCGTCACACGAGCAGCCGAGCGTTCCCGTGTTGCGCGCGGTGATCTTGTTCTTCAGCTGCGCCAGCTCGTCACACGGCACGGGTGGCTTCCCGCGCGGGTACGTGCCGCAGAAGCCCGAGGCCGTTCCCGGATCGATCACGCGCTTCTGCAGATCGGCCAGCGGAGCGGTCGGCGCCATCGTCGAGGTCGTGCCGCTCACGTGATCGAACCCCACGAGGTGCCCGATCTCGTGCGTCGCGGTGTTCTGAATGTCGTACGCGGTGCAGAACGGCGTCTCCATGCCCTCGGCGCACGGCGGCGACGAGATGGTCGTGAACAAGAACCGCGTGCCGTCGAGCGACTTGCCCGCGTTGAACTCGATGTCGCTGTCGAACACGACGCCGGTGCGGGTCGAGTACGTCGAGGTCGTCAGCGCGATGGTGCTGTCGCCGTGCTCCCAGCAGCGGTGGGTGTTGCCGCAGCTGCCGTCCGACTGGCAGGCATCGGTGAGCGGCACCACGTCGCGACAGTTCTCTTCGCGGAAGATGATGACGTTGTCCTGATCGGTGCCGCGGCCCACCTTCCCGTCGGTGATGCGCGGGCCACGAATGAACTCGAAGTCGCTGCACCCGCGCGCCAGCGTCTGCCAGGTGGCGAAGGCGTTATCGATCGCGGTGAACTCGGCCTCGACGGGCGTCTTCGCGCTGCCCGCCGCGTCCATGCGGTAGGTCACCTTGCGCACGCTCCACGTCACGCAGAGGTCGGAGGCGCCCGAGTTGCTGAGCGCTCGCGTGCGCAGATAGGGCTGCGCCGACGCCGCGCCTGCCACCATCACCACGAGGAGCGCCCACTTCGACATCGATCACCGCTTTCGTCGACGAGCCAGCCATGCACCGAGCGCCAGCATCGTCAGGCCCGGCACCTCGGAGCAGCCCGTCTTCGCGAGCTTTCCACTCTCGACGCCCAGCTTCGGAATGAAGCAGGTCTTCGAGGCCTGGCCCTTCGGGTACACGTCACAGACGAACTTCTTGCTACCCGGGTCGAGCACGCGCTTGGTGAGCTCTCCCGTCACCGCGCGAGGGTTCATCGTCGAGGCCGCATCGTTGATGTGGGCGAGCCCGAGCAGGTGGCCGACCTCGTGGGTCATGGTGTTCTGCACGTCGGTCGCGATGCAGTTGACGGTCTCGCTGCCCCGCACGCACGGCGGCGAGTCGACGGTCGTGAAGATGAACGAGGGCGTGTTGAGCTCGATGTCGCTGTCGAGCACCTGCGCGTTTCGGGGGCTGAAGCTGGTGGTGGTGATGGCGATCGCGCCCTCGGTGTACTGCCAGCAGTCGTACTTGCTGCCGCACGAGCCGTCGCTCCAGCAGGCGTCACCGTTCGGCGCCACGCCCGCACAGCGCCGCTGGCGGAAAAGAATGATGTTCTCGTTGTTCGCCGGTGGGTCGATGGTCGAGTCGTAGGTCGCCTGGCGCGAACTCGTGCGCGGGCCCTCTTGCAGCGTCAGCGAGGCGCAGCCGGCCAGCTCGGTCTGCCAGGTTCCGAAGGCGCGCTGAATCGCCGTGAACTCGGTGTCACCCGGTGTCTCCGCATTCCCGTCGGAGTTGATGCGGTAGACGATCGTCGTGTTCTCTTTCCACCAGAGGCACTGGCTCGAGGTGTCGAGCTCGACCTGGCGGCTCCGCGAGTACGTCTGACTCAAGATCGCCGTAGCGAGGAGCGCGTGGATCACGGCGTCTTCACCTTCACGCCAGGACGAACGGGGGTCTGCTCGGGCGGCGGCCCCAGGCT
>JAEUJR010000455.1 GCA_016793585.1 Archangium sp. | reverse complement strand
CGGCGGAGGCTCGTTCGCAGTGACCTGCAAGACCAACTCGGTCTTCGATTGCGCGCTGACCGTCGCGGTGCCGAGCGCTCCACCACGAACGCCCACCCGCACAGTATCGCCATCACTCACCCGCAGGACCTCGCGGGCATGCACCAGACGGCGGTCACGCAGCACCGCCACGCCAGCTGCGTCGACTTCGCCAGGCTGAAGCAGGAGCAGGTTCACGGAGCCCCGATGGGGGAGGTCGATTCTATGCCCCACGCTCGCCCGCCTTGCACCGATTCTCGGGGCACGGCACAAGGCCCGCCGACGATGGAAGCACCTGCTGCCGACACCTTCCGTGAACTCTGTCTGCGCTGCCGGCGCCCGAAGCTTGTCTGCTGGTGCGACGCGGTGACGAAGGTTCCCAGCCGAACCCACGTCGTCTTCATTCAACACCCGCGCGAGTTCCGCGTGCCCGTCAGCACGTGCCGAATGGCGCACCTCTCGCTGCCGAACTCCGAGCTGCACGTCGCGTTGACCGCCACGGGGACCCCAGCGCTCGAAGACGCCTGCCGTCGCCCCGGAACCGCGGTGCTCTTCCCCACGGAAGACGCGCTCGACGCCGACGCCATCGAAGTCCCTCCCGAGACGCTCGTCGTCATCGACGGCACGTGGTCGAACGCCCGCAAGGTCGTCATCAACTGCCCGCTGCTCTCGAAGTTGCCGCGGGTGGCCTTTCGCCCTGATGCGCCCAGCCGCTACCGCATTCGCGCCGAGCCCGACGACGACTTCGTCTCGACCATCGAGGCGACCGCCATCGTGCTCGAGAAACTCGAGCGCGCTCCCGGCAAGTTCCGCCCGATTCTCACCGCCTTCGACGCGATGGTGGAGCGGCAGCTGGAGTACGCGAACTCGAACGGCAAACGAACGCGCCACGCCCGCCTCAAGAACCGCAACTCGGTTCGCGTCGACCCGCTGGCCGACCTGAAGGACCCCAACGCCTCGCTCGTCGCCGTCTTCGGTGAAGCCAACGCCTGGCCGCTCGACGCCGTCGACGCTCCGCCGGGCGAGCCCGAGTTGGTGCAGTTGGTGGCCGAGCGGCTGTCGACCGGAGAACGGTTCGAAGCGCTCCTTCGCCCGCTCCGTCCACTCGCGCCGAGTGTTCCGCTGCACCTCGATCTGCCTGCCAGCGCGCTCGATGGCGCCGAGCCGCGCGCAGCCGTGCTCGAACGATGGAGTCGCTTCGTCACGCCAAACGACACGCTCGTCGGTTGGGGGCGCTACTGCCGCGATCTGCTCGAGCACGAGGGGCAGCCCCCGCCAGCGTTCGTCGACGTTCGCGCGAAGCTCTGCCAGCTCAACGCGGGTCGCCCAGGCTCGGTCGAGGCGTGTGCAGCACGGCTCGGCCTCGAGCTGCCCGCTGGAAAGGGCCGCGCCATTCGTCGGCTCGACGCCGTCGCCGCCGTCACCCGGGTCGCCCGCGAGGGGCGCGCCACCGACGCCCTGCCTCCGAAACGAGCCCGCTGATGAACCTGAAGATGCTGCAGATGGTCTTCGTCGTGAGCTGGGCGATCTGGGCGTGCATGCCGATGTGGGGCGCGGCTCCGTTCGCTGCGATGGAGGTGCTGACCCTGTTCGCGCTCTGGCAGCGCATGGAGAAGGCGCGCAAGGGCTTCGCCACCGAGCACGCCGAGATCGTCGACGGCTTCGACGAACCCACGCGCGCCTGGCTCTCGAAGTACCCCTATTTCTACACGCAGCGCACCAGCGCGAAGGAGTGGAGCCGCATGCTGCGGGCGATCGCCCTCGCGTTGCTGCTGCTCGTTCCCGTCTTCGCGGTGCACGCGCTGGTTCGCCGCGAGCTGGTGCTGCTGCTCCCGATGCTGCCGGCCGCGGTCTTCTTCTTCCTCAACACCTTCCTGGCGACGCCGCTCGAGGTCGATCAATGGGTCGCGGAGCCGGGGAGAGAGGCCGAGAAGCCGCTCCACGACGCGATCACGAAGGCCTTCGCCGCCCGGGCGCTCGCGCACCTGAACCTGCCCGGAGGCCGGCTCCGCGCCATGGGTGCTCCGCCGCCCGAAGAGCCTCCGCACGACCCGCCGCCAGCGTGAATCGTGGGTTCGCCGACGGGTACGCAACCGTCGAAAACCGTTCAGGCTTGGGGTAACCCCGGCCAGCACCATCACAGGAGCGCGCATGGCTGAGAGAGTCGCCGTCATCGGGTTGGGCTACGTCGGGTTGCCGGTCGCGATGGGCTTTGCCCGCAAGTTCCCGGGCACCATCGGGTTCGACATCAACGAGGCAAAGGTGAAGGAGCTCGCGTCGGGCTTCGATCGCACGGGCGAGATCGACTCCGCGACGCTCAAGGCCGTCCCGCTCGAGATCACCGCCGACGCCTCGAAGCTGAAGCAGGCGACGTTCTTCGTGGTGGCGGTACCGACGCCGGTCGACGTCGACAACCGCCCCGATCTCACGCCCGTCGTGAAGGCGAGCGAGACGGTCGGCAAGGCGCTCAAGAAGGGCGACGTCGTCGTCTACGAATCCACCGTGTACCCGGGCGTCACCGAAGACATCTGCGGGCCGATCCTCGCGAAGGTCTCGGGCCTCGCGCGCAGTGACTTCTTCCTCGGCTATTCCCCCGAGCGCATCAACCCGGGCGACAAGCTGCACACCCTCGAGCGCATCACCAAGGTGGTCTCGGGCGAAGACGACCAGACGCTCGAGCGCGTCGCCGCCACCTACGGCGCCATCATCGACGCTGGCGTGCACCGCGCGAGCAGCATCAAGGTCGCCGAGGCCGCGAAGGTGATCGAGAACACGCAGCGCGATTTGAACATCGCGCTCATGAACGAGCTCGCGCTGATCTTCGACCGCATGGGCATTCGCACCCGTGACGTGCTCGCCGCCGCCGGCACGAAGTGGAACTTTCTCAAGTTCACGCCCGGGCTCGTCGGAGGTCACTGCATCGGCGTCGACCCGTACTACCTCACCACCAAGGCCGAGCAGCTCGGCTACCAGCCGCAGGTCATTCTCGCCGGCCGCCGCATCAACAACTCCATCGGGCCGTACATCGCCCAGCGCACCGTGAAGCTGCTCATTCACGCGCAGAAGCCGGTGAAGGGCGCGCGCGTCGGCGTCATGGGCCTCACCTTCAAGGAAGACGTCTCCGACATTCGCAACTCGAAGGTGCCCGACATTCTCACCGAGCTGCGCGAGTTCGGCATGGAGCCCATGCTCACCGACCCCTACGCCGACCCGGCCGAGACGAAGCACGAGTACAACCTGGGGGTCAGCAAGCTCGACGAGCTGGTCGATCTCGACGCCTTGATCCTCGCGGTCTCGCACAAGCAGTACCTCGACATGCCCATCGACAGCCTGCTCTCGCGCATCAAGCCCGGCGGCGTGCTGGTCGACGTGAAGAGCGCGCTCGACCCGAAGAAGATCCCCGCTGGCCGAGTTCACTACTGGTGCCTCTGATGGCTTCGTTCGATCTCGCCGCCGCGCTGGCCAACCACTCCCACCGCTGGCTCGTCACGGGCGCCGCCGGCTTCATCGGCTCGCACCTCGTCGAGCAGTTGCTCAAAGCGGGGCAGCGTGTCGTCGGGCTCGACAACTTCCTCACGGGAAAGCAGGCCAACCTCGACGACGCGATCGCGAAGGCGGGGCAGGGCGCGGCCTCGAAGTTCACGTTCATCAAGGGCGACATCACCTCGCTCGAGACGTGTCACCAGGCCTGCGCTGGCGTCGACTTCGTGCTGCACCAGGCCGCGTTGGGCAGTGTGCCGCGCAGCCTCGCCGACCCGCTCGCGTCGCATCGCAACAACGTCGACGGCTTCATCAACATGCTCGTGGCGGCGCGCGACGCGAAGGTGAAGCGCTTCGTGTACGCCTCGTCGTCGTCGGTGTACGGCGACGACCCCACGCTGCCCAAGGTGGAGTCGCGCACGGGCCGGCTGCTGTCTCCCTACGCGGCCACCAAGCACGTGAACGAGGCCTACGCGTCGGTCTTTCAGAAGAGCTACGGCCTCGAGACGGTCGGGCTGCGCTACTTCAACGTCTTCGGGCCCCGGCAGGACCCCAACGGGCCGTATGCCGCCGTGATCCCCAGGTGGATGGCGCTGCTCTTCGCGGGGCAGCCCTGCGATCTCAACGGCGACGGCTCCACGAGCCGTGACTTCTGCTTCGTGCTCAACGCCGTGCAGGCGAACCTGCGGGCCGCGCTCGCGCCGGGCGCTGACGTCTCCGACACCGTCTACAACGTCGCGGTCGGCGACAAGACGAGCCTCACGCAGCTCTACGGCTTCATTCGGGAGCGCGTGGCGAAGACGCGGCCCGAGGTGAAAGACCTGCCTCCGCGGCATCAGCCGTTCCGCCCGGGCGACATCAAAGACTCACAAGCCGACATCTCGCGCGCGAAGGAGCGCCTCGGCTACGCGCCCACCCACACCGTCGCCCAGGGCCTCGAGCTGACCGTGTTTCCAGGAGCCGTCTGATGAAGATCGTCGTCACGGGTGGAGCAGGGTTCATCGGCAGCAACGTCGTCGACGCGTTCGTCTCGCTCGGGCACCAGGTGCTCGTGATCGACGACTTCTCGACGGGCCAGCGTGAGAACCTGAACGCGAAGGCCGAGCTGGTGCAGGCCGACATTCGCAGTGAGCAGGCGGCGAAGGCCGTCACGGCGTTCGCTCCCGACGTGGTCGATCTGCATGCGGCGCAGATCGACGTGCGGCGCAGCGTCACCGAGCCGCGCTTCGACGCCGACGTCAACGTGGGCGGGTTGCTCAACGTTCTCGAGGCGGCCCGCAAGGCCGGGAACCTGAAACGTGCGATCTACGCGGCCTCGGGTGGCTCGATGTACGGCGACACCCAGCAGATCCCCACGCCCGAGACGCACCCGTGTGGCGCGGTGTCTCCGTATGGCGTGTCGAAGCACGCGTGCGAGCTGTACCTGCAGGCGTGGCGCGGCATCTACGGCCTGCACTACGTGGCCCTTCGTTACGCGAACATCTACGGACCTCGGCAGAACCCGCACGGAGAGGCCGGCGTGGTGGCGATCTTCACCGAGCGCCTGGTGCACGGAAAAGCCTGCACCATCTACGGAGACGGCGGGCAGACGCGCGACTTCGTGCACGTCGCTGACGTGACGGCCGCGAACGTGCGCGCGCTCGACACCAGCTTCGTGGGCGGCGTGAACATCGGTACCGGCGTCGAGACCGACGTGAACACCGTCTACCGGCACCTCGCAGCGGCGGCCGGTGTGAAGACGCCCGCGCTCTATGCCGAGGCGAAGCTGGGGGAGCAGCGCCGCAGCGTGCTCGACAACCGCAAGGCCAAAGAAGTGCTCGGTTGGGCGCCCACCTTCGACATCGCGCGTGGGCTCGCCAACACGGTGGCGTGGTTCAAGTCGCACTGAGCGCAGACGATGTCGCCGCGTGCGGGCTGGCTGCTCGTCGGAGTGCTGGTCGTGAGCGGTTTCGCGCTCGGGCCGCTGCTGCTTCGGGTCGAGCCGGCCGCGCCCGCAGGCTGTGGCTCGTGTCACGCCGACCCGGAGCCGACCCACGCGCAGCTGGGCTGTGAGCGCTGTCACCTCGGCAACCCCAACACGGCGGTTCGTGAGGTCGCGCACGTTGGCCTCGTGAGGCTCCCTGGCCAGCTCGACGACGCTGCGAGAACCTGTGGCGCCGCCGGCTGTCACGCCGACGCCCCCGCGCGCCTCGCGAACAACGTGATGACGACGATGAATGGAGTCGTCTCGGTCGATCGCTGGGTGTTCGGAGCGCAGTCGACGCAGACCGCGCTGACGCCACTCTCGTCGATCGGTCATGGGCCAGCTGACAGCCACCTGCGGAACCTGTGCGCGAGTTGCCACCTCGACGCGAAGAAGACGACGGCGGGGCCGATCGACGAGCGCACGCGGGGCGGTGGCTGCCTGGCGTGTCACCTCGAGTACGGCGCCTCGGCGCACCCGAAGGTGTCGGGCGTCGTCGGGTCGAACGCCTGCTTCGGCTGTCACTCGCGAAGCGGCCGCATCTCGCTCAACTTCGAAGGCTGGCTCGACGTTGGCGACGCCGACGCAGACGCAGGTTCGAAGACCCTGCAGGACGGCCGGCACCTGCAGCGCGTCTCGGCCGACGTGCACGCGGCGGCGGGCTTCACCTGTGTCGACTGCCACGGCGCGGCCGAGGTGATGGGCGACGGCCGGCTCGCGCTGCACCGTGAAGATCAGCGCGTCATCGCCTGCGCCGACTGTCACCCCGAAGGAGCGCCGAACGTGTACCAGGGCACGCTCGACGCGTTGTCGCAGCGAGTGCTGGCGAGGCTCCCGGCCGATGCGGGTTCGGTGGTTCGTTCCGCGCGCACTGGCGTTCCGCTCCCGGGGCTCTTCGTGGTCGGCGGCGGCGTTCAGGTCTGGGTGCGTGGTCGATCGCGGCTGGTGGACGCGCCTCGGTCGAACGTGGCCTGCTCACGCCAGGGCTTGCACGGGCGGCTCTCGTGTCAGAGCTGCCACGATGCGTGGGTGCCCACCTGCATCTCGTGCCACACGCGCTTCGACGATGGCGGCGTCATGTTCGATCTGCTCGCACGAGAAGAAGCCGCAGGGTCGTGGGAAGAGCAGGGCGGCGTCGCCGAGGCCCTGCCGCCCGCACTCGGAGAAACGGCTGACGGCGGAATCGTGACCGTGGCTCCCGGCATGATCCTCACGATCGACGACCGCCCGCTTCGACGCATCTTCGCGCCTGTCGCGGCTCACACGACCTCGCGAGCGCGAACCTGCGTCAGCTGTCACGTGAACCCTGGGGCGCTCGGGTTCGGCCGCGGCGTCGTCAAGTTCACGAAGACCCAGGGCGCTCTCGAGCCCTCGTTCGACCTGTCCCTGCCGCGTGCGAGCGATGGTCTGCCGCAAGACGCGTGGGTCGCGCCGTGGACGGCCAGCGGCGCGTCGACGCGTGAGTGGCTCGGGCCGCTGTCGGTTCCAACCCAGCGCCGAATGGTTGCCGTGGGGGCCTGCCTCAGCTGCCACACCGATGCGTCGGCGGTGCTGACGGGCCGCCCAGCCGGCCCTCGCTGTCTGAAGTTTCGCTAATTCGTTAGAATCATCGAATTATAGAATCTTCTTTCTGCGGGTTGGCTCTCGGCAGGTGAGGGCCACCATGTCGCAACCGCTCAACCGCCGAAGTTTCCTCAAGATTACCGGGCTTGCTGCCGCCGCAGCCTCTGGCGGCGTGTGGAGTCTGGGAGCGAAGTCAGCCCAGGCCAATGACGTGGGCGTCGTTCCCGATCGGGTGGTGCCGACGTTCTGCGAGCTCTGCTTCTGGAAGTGCGGCGTGCTCGCGTACGTGAAGGACGAGAAGGTCTACAAGCTCGAGGGCAACCCGAAGCACCCGCTGTCGAACGGCAAGCTGTGCCCGCGAGGCACCGGCGGCCTGGGCGCGCTCTACGACCCCGATCGGCTCAAGCACCCGCTCATTCGCACCACCGTGAACGGAAAGGACGAGTGGCGTCAGGCGAGCTGGGACGAAGCGCTGACATACACGGCGAAGCGGCTCACCGAGGTGAAGGCGAAGTACGGGGCCGAGAGCATCGCCCTCTTCAGCCACGGCCACGGCGGCGCGTTCTTCAAGACGCTCATGAAGGCGATGGGCAGCTCGACCATCGTCGCGCCATCGAACGATCAGTGCCGCGGCCCTCGCGAGACCGGCTTCGAGCTGACCTACGGCGAGGTCGTCGGGTCGGTCGAGAACATCGACACGCCGCACGCGAAGTGCATCGCCTTCATCGGCTCGCACGTCGGCGAGAACATGCACAACACCGCCGTGCAGGACGTGTCGGAGGCGGGCGCGAAGGGGTGCACGTTCATCACCGTCGACCCGCGCTTCTCGATCATCGCCGGCAAGTCGAAGTACTGGCTGCCGATCAAACCCGGCACCGACACCGCGCTGCTGCTCGCGTGGGCGAACGTGCTCATCGACGAGAAGCTCTACCAGCGCGAGTTCGTCGAGCAGAACGTCGTTGGCTTCGATCAGTTCGCGGCGCACGTGAAAGACAAGACGCCCGAGTGGGCGGCCATCGAAACGGGCCTCGACCCGACGATGATTCGCGAGACCGCGCGTGAGCTCGCGAAGAACGCGCCCTCGGCCTTCGTGCACCCCGGGCGACACGTCGTCTGGTACGGCAACGACACGCAGCGCTCGCGCGCCATCGCCATCGTCAACGGCTTGCTGGGCAACTGGGCGAAGAAGGGCGGGTTCTATCAACCGCAGACCTTGAACGTGCCGGGCTACCCTGGCGCGAAGGCGCCGCACGCCGACTCCTACAAGCCGCGGCTCACCTTCCCGGTGGCGACCATGCCGTGCGCGTACGACGTCGCGCAGGCCTCGGTGAAAGACGGCGCTGACGACGCCCGAATCCACGCGTGGATGGTCTACGGCTGCAACGTTCCCCTCACGTTGCCGAACACCGAGAAGACGATCGCGGCGATGCACGCGCTCGACTTCGTGGTGGTGGTCGACACGATGCCGGCCGAGGTCACTGGCTACGCCGACGTGGTGCTGCCCGAGAACACGTACCTCGAGCGCTACGACGATCTCGAGTCGACGCCGTTTCGCGTGCCGTACGTCGCGCTCCGTCAGCCCGCGGTCGCGTCGCTGTACGACACGAAGCCCGGGTGGTGGATCGCCAAGAGCCTCGCCGAGAAGCTCGGGCTGGCCGAGTACTTCCCCTGGAAGGACGCGGAGGACTACCTCGCGGCGCGGCTGGCGAAGGCGAACCTGTCGTTCGATCAGCTCAAACGAGACGGCGCGATCGTCGCTCCCGCAGCGCCGATCTACACGGCAGGTCCGCTGACGCTGAAGACGCCGAGCACGAAGGTCGAGTTCTTCAGCCAGAAGCTCGCCGACGCGAACCTTCCGCCGATGCCCGAGTACGAGCCGCCCGAGGAGCCGCCGACCGGCTACTTCCGGCTGCTCTTCGGCCGCTCGCCCGTGCACACCTTCTCGCGCACGACGAACAACCCTCGGCTCACCGAGATCGTGCCCGAGAACGAGCTGTGGATGAACGCCGAGATGGCGCGGGTGCTCGGCCTCAAACACGGCGTGAAGGTGATGCTCGAGAACCAGGACTCGGTGAAGACCGGGCCCATCGTGCTCAAGGTGACGCAGCGAATCCGTCAGGACTGCGTCTACATGGTGCACGGCTTCGGGCGTGAAGACGCACGGCTGCGCCGCGGCTACCGGCGTGGCGCCTCTGACGCGCGCCTCATCACCCGCATCAAGCGCGACCCCGTGATGGGCGGCACCGGCATGAACGTGAACTTCGTCACCATCTCCCGCTGGAAGGAGCGCTGAGCCATGGCCCGCTACGGCATGACGGTCGATCAGAAGCTCTGCGTCACCTGCAACGCCTGTGTGCTCGCGTGCAAGAACGAGAACGCGGTGCCCGAAGGCGAGGCGCGGTGCTGGACGGTGCAGGTCGAGAAGGGCGAGTTCCCGCTGCTCTCGCTCGAGACGCGCAGCGAGCGCTGCAACCACTGTGAGAACGCGCCGTGCGTGAGCGCGTGCCCCACCGCTGCCAGCCACTACGACATCGGCGGCATCGTCGTCGTCGACCCGAACAAGTGCATCGGCTGCAAGGTGTGCACGCTCGCGTGCCCGTACGAGGTTCGGTACCTGCACCCCGACGGCTACATCGACAAGTGCACCTTCTGTGTGCACCGCGTGAAGGAGGGCAAAGACCCGGCCTGCGTGACGGTCTGCCCGACGAAGGCGCTCACGTTCGGAGACCTCGACGATCCGCGCTCCGAGATCTTCCGCCAGCTGCAGTCACGCCCGGCCAGGGTGCTCAAGCCCGAAGAGGGCACGCGGCCCCGCTTCTTCATTCTTCCCTGAGGGCGCCATGAACATTCCCTGGAACGACATCATCGATCGTGACGG
>JAEUJR010000612.1 GCA_016793585.1 Archangium sp. | reverse complement strand
CCCAGGCCGCCATCGAGCCCCACCTCGCGCCCATCGACCTTCACGATGGCGTCGGGCGGCGAGACGACGAACAGCAGCAGGCCCTCCCTCGGCGGCAGCACGAGATCGAGGGTCTGTTGCCCGCCCGAGACGACGACGGCGGTCGCGGTGGCGCCCAGGGTGTCGGGGTGCTGCAACACGACGGTGTGCTGGCCGGGCGCGAGGTCTGGCAGGGCGGCGGGCGTACGGAACTGCACGGCGACCCCGTCGAGCTGAATGCTGGCGCCTGGAGGCTGGGAGCGCACGAGCAGCGCGCCGCGCGCCACCACGGGCGCACGGGCCGACAGCCCACGCACCGCGAGCACCCCGATGGCCACCAGCACCGCCAGGCCGAGCGCCACCATCCACACGCGGGGGCCTGCGGGCGGCTCGTCGATGGGCGCGGGCTGAGCGGCGTCGAGGCCGAGCGGCAGCTCATCGGGCAGGCGCAGGGGTCTGGCCGCGGGCGCGAGCGGGGCCTCGTCAGCCGTCACGGCGGCTCTGGGCTGCGCGGGTGTCGGAGGGCGCGGCGTGAGGGGCGCGGGCCCGTCGTCAGGCAGCTCGAGCGTGACGGGGGCCATCGGGGTGCGGCGCGCCTCGACGGGAATCGGCTGGTTGAGCACGACCTGGGTCTTGGCGAGCCGCGAGGGGTCGTTGAGCGCGTCGGTCAGGTTGACGCCCTTCTCGAAGTACGACCGCAGCTCCGAGGTCGAGGCGCTGGCGAGGCGGGCCATGAGCGCGGCGTGCGCTTCGAAGTCGGCGCCGAACTGCTGGCGCACGAACGACGAGAGCGCGGGCCGCTGGTCTTCGGGCGGCATCACGGCTTTGAGCGCGCGGGCGACCTCGTTCATCGAGGCGAAGCGGTCTTCCCTCAGGGGCGCGGTCATCTTGCGGAAGACGGCGTCGACCTCGCGGGGAATGTCGGGGCGCTGGTCGATGAGCGAGGGGCGGCGGCTCTCGATGATGGCGTGAATGACGGCGAGCTCGTTCTCACCGCTGAAGAGCGGGCGCAGGGCGAGCGACTCGTACAGCGCGGCGCCGAGCGAGAACTGATCGACGCGGCCGTCACCGGGCAGCTGCTGAATGAGCTCGGGCGCGAGGTAGCGGGCCTTGCCCTTGAGCATGCCGGTGCTGGTGCGGGTGCGGCGCTCCTCGGCGCGGGCGATGCCGAAGTCGAGCACCTTCACCACCCCGTCGAAGGTGAGGAAGATGTTCGAGGGCGTGAGGTCGCGGTGCACGAGGTTGAGCGGCTTGCCGTCGTTGCCCGTGAGCGCGTGCGCGTACGCCATGCCTTCGGCGGTCGAGATGATGATCTGCACCGCGAGCTGCCACGGCATGCGGCCGCCGACCTCACGCAGGCGCTCGATGACGAGGTCGAGGTCGTAGCCGGCGAGGTACTCGAGCACGAGGAAGGGGCCGTCACGGCTGGTGCCGCGATCGATGGTGCGCACCACGTTCGGGTGGGCGAGGCGAACCGCGAGGTCGGCCTCGTCGAGGAACATGCCGACGTGCTCCTTCTTCGAGCGCAGGTCGGGCAGCAGCTGTTTGACGACGCAGAGGCGGGGCGGCGTGCTCTTCACGTCGCGCGCGAGGAACACGTCGGCCATGCCGCCTTCGGCGAGCTTCTTGATGAAGACGTAACGTTCGCGAGCGTCGGCCACCGCAGGCGGAAGAGACCATCGAGTGAGCGCCGACTCAACGGTGGCGAGGTGGCACTTGTCCGTTGCGATGGCGGACCTTCCGTGAAGAATGCCGGCACCCCGTCGTCGGAGCCCGCATGAACCGAACCCTCGTCGTCGCCGCCACGCTCGCTTTCGCCCTGCCCGCCCTCGCCGGCACGCCGAAAGACGAGGTCTCCAAGCCGCTCAAGGTGATCATCAACTCGGTGCGCTACGGGAAGGATCTCGCCGCGCTCAAACTCTTCGCCGGTGAGGAGCAGGGCAAGTTCCTGCTGGGTGACGACTGGGCGAAGGGCACGCCCGAGCAGCAGAAGGAGTTCATCGCGCTCTTCCACCAGCTCTTCGGGAAGATCGCGTTCCCCAAGATTCGGGCGAACTTCGAGAACCTCGACACGGTCATCTACGACGAGCCGACGCTCACGGGAGACAAGGCCTCGATCGCCTCGACCATTCTCATCAACCACCCGGCGAAGAAGCAGGAGCTCAAGGTGAAGTACGAGGTCGCGAAGTCGGCGGCGGGCTGGAAGGTGATCGACGTGGCGGTGCTCGGCGACTCGATGCTGGTGGGCATTCGCGACGACCAGATCAAGCCGATCATGAAAGAGGGTGGCTGGCCGAACCTCCTGAAGTTGATGAAGGACAAGGACGCCGAGCTGAAGACGACGCTCAAGTGACGGCGGGCGTTTGCGGGCGGGCGGGCCTCAAGTAGGGTTCGCCCCGCTGAACGCGGATCAGCTCCGGCCTGGCCGGCAACGAACCACCCGCTGCACCACCTTTTTGGGGAGACCAACCACATGAAGAAGATCGTTCTCATCGCCCTCGGCACGCTCGCTCTCGTTGGCTGCGGAGGCACGGCGAAGATTGCTGGTGGCAAGGAAGGCGCGGCGCAGGCGTTCTTCGCGGCGTCGAGCGCGTCGTCGGCTGGCGCGAACCGGTCGGCGTCTCCCGCTGACATCACGGGCAGCGCGTCGTGGAAGTGCCCCGAGGGTGGCGAAGCGTCGCTGTCGGGCTTCTCGCTCAACGTGAACACGGGCGGCGGCACGGGCGCGACGGTGAACCAGTCGTTCACCATCAAGTACACGAACTGCGGCGCGGCGAAGAGCGCGGCGGGCGTGGCGGTCTACAACGGCAGCTTCACGGTCACCCAGGCGGTCATCGCCGGAGCCAGCGGTGCGAGCGTCGACCAGACGTTCAAGGGCCGCATCGAGGTGCAGGGCGCGTTCAACGACTTCATCGAGGCTGACGTGAAGCAGTCGGTGAGCGTGACGGGGCTCTCGAGTTCGTCGGGCGCGGTCTCGATGAAGCTGGTCGGCACCATCAAGACCTCGGAAGGCACGAACACGTACAACGAAGACGTGAACGTCACGGCCGGTGGGCAGATCGCTGTTGCTGCGTCGAAGTAATCCGGTCTTCTTGAAGTGCCCGACGCCCTGGCCCTCCCAACGGAGCGCCGGGGCGTCGTCGTTTCAGCGGGTCGCCCGATTCGTCGCAACCAAGCTTCACCTGATGCTTCGGAGCGCCCGCTCTCATCAAAGCAAGCTTTTGATTTCAGAGGCACAATCAACCTGGCTTGCATTCATGCGCATGGACGAATATTCATCGCCTCGTTCATGTCCCTCCAGCTCGCCAGCACCCCAGGTTCGCGCGCGATGCCGCGGGTCGAGCTGTTCAAGCTCTTCGCGGAATCGGGCCGCCTTCAGGTGCTCGCGCTGTGCGCCGAAGACGAACTCTCCGTCTCCGAGCTCGCCACGTTGCTCGACGACAGCCAGCCGCAGGTGAGCCGAAAGGTCGCTCCGCTGCGTGACGTCGGGCTGCTCGAAGCGCGCCGTGATGGAACGCGCACCTTCCTGCGCGCGGTCGAGATCGCGAACGACCCTGTCATCACCGACGCCATCGCCGAAGGCCGTCGCCTCTGCCTCGCCGATGGAAGCCTCTCTCGGCTGCCCGCCGTCATCGCGGCCCGTGAAGCGCGCGGCGTCGAACACTTCGACGTGCTCCCGGCCGAGAAGGGCGCCTCGACCCCGACCGCGCCCGAGCACCTGGCGCACCTCGCGGCGCTGTCTCCCCTGCTCCCCGGCCGTCAGCTCGCCATCGACGTCGGCACCGGTGATGGCCTCGTGCTCGACGTGCTCGCGCCGCTCTACCAGCGCATCATCGCCGTCGACCGCAGCCGCGCTCAGCTCGCGCGTGTCGCCCAGCGCGTCGGCTCACGCGGCTTTCACCACGTCTCGCTCTTCGAAGGGTCGTACGACGACGCCGCCCTGGTGGAGCGTATCGACGTCGCGGGTGGCGCCGATCTCGTCTTCGCCGGCCGGTCGCTCCATCACGCCTCGCGCCCTGCGCAGGCCGTTCGTTCACTGGCGCGGCTGCTCAAGCGTGGCGGTCACCTCGTGGTGCTCGACTACCTGCCACACGACGTCGACACCATGCGAGAGCAAGGCGACGTGTGGCTCGGGTTCGCCGACGCCGAA
>JAEUJR010000414.1 GCA_016793585.1 Archangium sp. | reverse complement strand
GCCGCGAGCGTGGGCATCTTGGCGATGAGCCGCATCATCTGGTTGCGGCGCACCTCCTTGTTCTTCACCTGCTTCGCTTCCGGGTAGAAGCTCGAGAGCGCGGCGACGGTCGACGCGAGCATCGACATCGGGTGCGCGTCGTAGCGGAAGCCGTCCATGAACTGCTTGATGTTCTCGTGAACGTACGTGTGGTGCGTGATCTTGGTGACGAACTCGTCGAGCTGGGGCTTCGTCGGCAGCTCGCCGTTCATCAGCAGGTACGACGTCTCGAGGTGCGTCGACTTCTCGGCCAGCTGATCGATCGGGTACCCGCGGTACTCGAGAATGCCCTTGTCTCCGTCGATGAACGTGATGGCGCTCTTACAGTTCGCCGTGTTCATGAACGCCGGGTCATACGCCATGAGACCGAAGTCTTCGGCGTCGACCTTCATGCCACGCAAGTCCATCGCGCGGATGCAGCCGTTCTCGATCTTCAGCTCGTACTTCTTGCCAGTGCGGTTGTCGGTGACTGAGAGCGTGTCGTTGGCCATGGCCCATTGAGTCGCACCGCGCTCCAGCCATTTCAACGAAAAAGAGTAGAAGGCGCGCCCGTGAAGCGCCGCCTCGGTCCAGTGATCTTTGCGATGGTGTTGCTCGCCGTTGCCATCGGTGGCCGATGGGCGCTCGGCTCTTCCTTCGAACCGAAGGCACTGATCGAGACCTTGAAGGGGTTGGGGGCGCAGGGCGGCGCGCTGCCTGCTTATGCGCTGCTCTATCTGCTCTCGACATCTGCGCTTCTGCCTTCGGCGGTGTTGCACGTGGTGGCGGGGGCGATGTGGGGCTTCTGGGGCGGGCTGTGGCCCAACCTGGTGCTCGCGAACGTCGTCGGCCACCTGCACTTCGCGCTCGGCCGCTGGCTTGGCCGCGAGCGCATGCGCGAGCTGTTGATTCGCCGAAAGTGGACGGCCGCGATGGACGAGCTCGAGCACAGCGGCGTGTTGACGGTGCTGGTGCTTCGGCAAACGCCGATTCCCTTCATGGCGACGAACCTGGTCTGCGGCGCGTCACCGATCACCTGGCCGCAGTTCTTCGTCGGGCACCTGATCGGCCTGTTGCCCGGAGTCCTCGTCTCGACGTGGTTCTCAGCGGCCATCGCCGAAGGTGTGGAAGGCGCGCGTGAAGAAGCGTTCGTGCGCGCCGCGATGGCTGGCGGCTCGGTGGTGCTGGTCGCGGTGGGAACGCGATTGGTGATGGCGCTGGTGCGAAAGCGCCGTGCGGCTCAGGCGACGACGCCGACGTAGACGTAGGCGAGGCCGGCCATCAGCGGGTGCGCGCGCTGCTCCGAGAACTTGCCGGTGCGCTTCATCATCTCGACGAACGTGTCGCCGCAGGGGAACGCCGCCGCCGTGCGGGGCAGGTACTCGTACGCCGCGCGATTGCCGGTGAGCACCTGGCCGATGAGAGGCATGACGAAGCGCGAGTAGACCCCGAAGAACGCGCCGAAGAGACCCGTGGGCTGGCCGAACTCGAGCACCACCACGCGGCCACCGGGCTTCACCACGCGCGCGAGCTCGGCGAGGCACGCCTGCGGGTCGTCGACGTTACGAATGCCGAAGCTGATCGACGCGACGTCGTGCTGGGCAGCGGGGTAGGGCAGCTTCATCGCGTCGGCGACTTCGAAGGCGATGTCGAGGCCCAGCGCTTTCGCCTTCTGCGGCGCGGTCGAGAGCATGGCCGCGTTGAAGTCGGTGCCCATCACCTTGCCGGTGGCGCCGACCGCCCGCTTGAAGTCGATGGCGAGGTCTCCGGTGCCGGTCGCGCAGTCGAGCACCGAGTCGCCGGCCTTCACGAGCGACAGCTTCACGGCCTGCTTGCGCCAGAGCCGGTGCGTGCCCATCGACATGACGTCGTTGGTGAGATCGTACCGGGGCGCGATCTGCGTGAACATCGAGTGCACTTGTTCGCTCATCGCGTACCTCCGACGGCTGCGAGCGGCTTGAAGTCGGCCAGGCGGCGGCCGGTGGCTGCGAGCACCGCGCTCACGGCCTTCATCATCGCGTCGAAGGCCTGCGGCGTGAGCGCCTGGGGCCCGTCACACAGCGCGGTCTCGGGCGTGGGGTGCACTTCGACGAGCAGCCCATCGGCTCCAGCGGCGGCCGCGGCGAGCGCCATCGGTGTCACCAGCCACGACAGGCCCGTGGAGTGCGAGGGGTCGACGAACACCGGCAGCTTCACCTTCTGCTTCACGTACGCCATGCCGGCGAGATCGAGCGTGTTGCGAAGGGTGTTGTCGAAGGAGCGAATGCCGCGCTCACAGAGCACGACCTGATCGTTGCCGCCGTCGAGCAGGTACTCTGCCGCCAGAATCCACTCGTCGATGGTCGCGCCGAAGCCGCGCTTGAGCAGCACGGGGCGATCGATCTTCGAGAGCGCGCGCAGCAGCGAGAAGTTCTGCATGTTGCGGGCGCCGACCTGCAGCACGTCGACGTACTCCATCAACGTGGGCAGCTGCGCCGCGTCCATGATCTCCGAGACGACGGGCATTCGCAGCCGACGGCCCGCGTCGGTGAGCAGCTTGAGGCCGGGCTCGCCGAGGCCCTGAAAGGTGTACGGGCTCGTGCGGGGCTTGAAGGCACCGCCGCGCAGCGCATGACCGCCCGACGACTTGACCGCGTGGGCTGCCGCGTCGACCTGCTCCTGGTTCTCGAGCGCGCAAGGGCCTGCGATCACCACGAAGTCGCCGCCGACTTCGACGTTCCCGAAGCGCACTTTGCGGGTCGCCTCGCCGGCTTCCCGCAGCACCTGTTTCGGCCCCGTCGCACCCATCACTCGCCTCGCAGTTCACCGAGTTCAAGCCGTTTTGAACTCTGTGGTGCATCTATAGCGGGAATGGCTTAGAAGACAACACGACCGTGCTCGAGCCCTCGAACAGGCAGCGATTCGTCGCAGTCTCGCGGGTTTCCGCAGAAGGTGCCCTGCTTCGTTTCGGGCCCGAGCCCCTGTCGGTGGTGTGGGTGAATCCATCCCGCTCCGTTTGGATGGTGGGGCTTGGGGTGTGTGCGGAAGGTGGCGGCGAGGTGAGTCTGCCCATCACGCCTCCGGCCGGCCCATGGTTCGGGGGCTGGGCGTTCGATGCTCGCCGCCCATGGCGTGACTTCGATCAGGAACGGTGGGTGCTGCCTGAAGTGATCGCCTGGTGGGACGGGCGAAACACGCGATGGCTCGCGTTCGGCAAAGAAGGCACGCCGCTCGAGCAGCTCGAAGCGCGGCTCGATCGGGTCGAAGAGCGTGATCCGATCACCCAGCGCGCTCCGCTGAGACAGGTGGGTGATGGACGGGCAGCGTACGAGACCCTGGTGAAGGCCGCGGTCGATTCGCTGAACGGCGAGCTGAGCAAGCTGGTCGTGGCGCGGGCCATCGAGCTCGAGAGCGACGCGCCGATTCCCGAGCGCTCGATCTTGAAGGCCCTCGAGGCGCGCAACCCCGCGTGTTGGACGTTTCTCGTTCGCGGCCGCGATGGCTCGGCGTTCGTTGGCTCGTCGCCCGAAATTCTGTGCGAAGCGAAAGGGCGGCAGTTCTCGACCGACGCGCTGGCGGGCACGGCGCCGCCTGATGACGGCGAACGACTGCTCGCCTCGGACAAAGACCGCCGGGAACATCAGGTGGTGGTGGACGACCTCCGCGCGCGTCTTGATCCCTACGTGACGAAGCTCGAGGTGCCACAGCCGCCGCAATTGAAACGGCTCGCGTCGCTGGTGCACCTGCACACGCCGATCACCGCGACGCTGCGCGACGATGTCAACGCGCTCCGGGTCGCGCGTGTGTTGCACCCCACGCCGGCCGTGGCGGGAACACCGAGAGGCAAGGCGCTCGACTGGTTGGCCGCGAACGAGGGCTTCGATCGTGGGTTGTATTGCGGAGCCGTCGGCGCGGTCGGGCCCGATTCGGTCACGCTCGCGGTCGCGCTGCGGTCGGCGCTGATTCGCGGAAAGAACGTGAAGGTCTTCGTGGGCGCCGGAGTCGTGCGCGGCTCGACGCCCGAGGCCGAATGGCTCGAGACCGAGCGCAAGGCCCAGACGATGTTGTCGGCGTTGGGGGTGGAACGTGGCTGAGACGCTCAACCAACGGTGGGCGGCGACGCTGGCGGGAGCGCTGGCCGCGTGTGGCGTGAAGCACGTCGTCGTTGCGCCCGGCTCTCGTTCGACGCCGCTGGCCCTCGCGTTCGCCGATCGGTCGGACCTCACGTGTTGGTCGGTGCTCGACGAACGCAGCGCCGCCTTCTTCGCCCTCGGCCTCGCCAAAGGAACGCAAGCACCAGCCGCAGTGCTCTGCACGTCGGGCACCGCGGGGGCTCATTTCCTTCCGGCGCTCATGGAGGCGCGCGAAGGCGCCACGCCGCTCATCGCGATCACGGCCGATCGCCCGGCTGAGCTGCACGGCTTCGGAGCGCCGCAGACGATCGCGCAGAAGAACCTGTTCGGCGAGTACGTGCGCACTTCAGTCTCGCTGCCCGAGCCGATGGAGACGGGACTCGATCATCTGGCCGCGACGGTCGCGCAGACGATCTCGAAGGCGGTGTCGGCGCCGCGTGGTGGGGTCCACCTGAACGTGCCGTTCCGTGAGCCGCTCGCGCACCCCGATGGTCTCGCCGGTCCGGTGCTCTCGCCTCGCGTGCCGAAGTTCGTCACGGCAGCCGGCGTTCCCGACCTCTCCGAGGTGAAGCGTGCCCTGGGCTCGAGCACCCGAGGCGTGATCGTCGTCGGCCCACGTGAACGTGATGATGGCTTCGGCGAAGCGATTCACGCGCTCGGCGCGGCGCTCGGCTTTCCCGTCTTCGCAGAGGCAGCGTCGAATGCGCGGTTCGGCTTTGGCAATGCCATCTGGTCGATGGACGCGATGGTTCGCAGCAAGCTCTTTGCGCAGCGAATCGAGCCCGACGTGGTGCTCCGCTTCGGTGGAGGGCTGACGCTCAAGGCCCCACAGCAGTGGCTCGACGCGACCCGTGCCCGGGTCTTCGCGTTCCTCGACGACGGCCAGCCCTTCGACCCACACCATGTCGCCGAGGCGTTCTTCACGGGTGACGTCGTTGGCATGGTGAAGGCGCTCACGGCCGACGCGAAGGTGACGGGTACGCTGGCGGCGTCGGTGCGAGAGGCCCAGCGGCGAGTCGCGCTCGAGCTCTCGAAGCGCGGCGACCGAATGGAAGAGGCCCTCATCGCTCGCACGGTCGCGTCGGCCGCCCAGGCGAACCTCGTGCTGTCGAGCTCGATGCCGATTCGTGACGTCGACTCGTTCTCGAGCGCGGGTGACGTGAAGCTTCGCGTCTTCTCGAACCGCGGAGTGAACGGCATCGATGGTGTCATCTCGACGGCCGCAGGCATCGCGCGGGGCACGGGCAAAAAGACCGTCCTGCTCATCGGCGACGTCGCGGCGCTGCATGACTCGAGTGGCTGGCTCGCTGCGAAACAGGCGCCGTTGACGGTGGTGGTGGTGAACAACGATGGCGGCGGCATCTTCAGCTTCCTGCCAGTCGCCGAGCGCACCCCGCACTTCGAGCGCTTCTTTGGAACGCCTCACGGGGTCGACTTCGAGCACGTCGCAGCTTTGAGCGGCGCCGCGCTGCATCGGCCGCGTTCGCTGGAAGAGTTGGCGCAGATCGTCCGCGCTCCAGACGCTGGGCTGCGCCTCGTCGAAGTGAGAACCGATCGTCGCGCGAACGTCGAAGCGCACCGTCAGTTGAACGCCGCCCTCGTCGCGGCGGTGGAGGCCTCGTCATGAAGTCGCTCCCCTCACGAACCTGGGGCACGGGCCCGAAGCGCGCGCTCATGCTGCATGGCTTCACGGGCAGCCGGTTCTCGTTCGATCATCTCGAGCCGCTCGTCGGAGACGTCATCACCGCCGACTGCGTCGATCTGCCCGGCCATCACGAGGCGACGAGCGACGTGCGCGACTTCGACGAAGTGATCGAGCTGCTCGCCGCGCGCATCGAACGGCCCCAGACGGTCATCGGCTACTCGCAGGGCGCGCGGCTCGCGCTCGGGCTCGCGGTTCGGCATCCACGATTGGTGGAGCGGCTCGTGCTCGAGAGCGGCGCGCCCGGCATTCACCGCCGGCACGATCGGGTGATGCGTCGGCGCTCAGACGAGGCGCTCGCGTCGTTGATCGAGAGCGACGGCGTCGATTCGTTCATCGCGTTCTGGGAGCAGCTGCCGCTCTTTTCGGGAATTCGTGGCTTGCCCGATGACGTGCAGGAGCAGCTGCGGCGTCGCCGCGTGTCTCATTCTCCCGCAGGGCTGGCGGCCGCGCTGCGGTTGATGGGGCAGGGCGCACAGCCCGACTTCTGGCCGGCGCTCCCGACGTTGCGGGTGCCGACGCTGCTCATCACCGGCACGCAAGACGCCAAGTACACGCGGCTCGCGCGGCGCATGGCCGCCGAACTGCCGCTCGCGTGGCGCTTCGCCTTCCGCGGTGCCGGTCACGCGCCGCACCTCGAGACGCCCGGCGCGTGGGCGCACGAGGTTCGCTCGTTCCTCGGCTCTCCGTGGACGCACGAGCCTCTCTCCGAGGTGTCGCGATGACGGCGGCCGTCTCCCCAGCGCCTCCTTCGTCGATCGCCGCGTGGGCGCTCGCGACCCGCCCGCGAACGCTGGTCGCCGGCTTCGTGCCCGTGGCGGTCGGGAGCGCCGTCGCGTGGAGAGAAGGGCGCTTCTCGCTGCTCCCCGCGCTCGGTGCCCTCATCGGCGCGCTGCTGATTCAGATCGGCACCAACCTCTTCAACGACGCGTACGACTTCAAACGCGGAGCCGACACCGGCGACCGCCTCGGCCCACCGCGTGCGACCCAGAAGGGCTGGCTCACGCCCGAGGCCGTGATGCGCGGCGCGATCGTCTGCTTCGCCCTCGCGTTCCTCGTCGGGCTCTATCTCGTCAGCGTCGCGGGCTGGCCGTTGCTCGTCGTCGGCGTCGTCTCGTTGATCGCCGGCTACGCCTACACGGGCGGGCCGTTTCCGCTCGCGTACCACGGGCTCGGTGACGTCTTCGTGCTCGTCTTCTTCGGCCTCGTCGCCGTGGGCGGCACCTCGTTCGTGTTGACCCAGTCGGTCAGCCCACTCGCGCTGCTGGCTGGGGTACCCGTCGGAGCGCTCGGTGTCGCGCTGCTCGCGGTGAACAACGTGCGTGACGTGAAGACCGACACCGCGGCGAACAAGCGCACG
>JAEUJR010000373.1 GCA_016793585.1 Archangium sp. | reverse complement strand
GTGTAGTGCGGCACGCCGTCGGCGTCGGTCCACGAGTAGATGGTCTGCCCACTCACGAGGAGCAGGACGAGTGCGAGCGCCACGACCCGAATCGTGAACGGTCAGGTCGTCGAGAACAACTGGGGAATCGCTCCGTTCACTTCGCCGAGCGTCTCGTCGGGAGCGCCAACCGCCTTCATCGCCGAGATGACGACGTTCGCGGGGTGACGGCCCGCCGCGACGACGTGCTGACCCGGAGAGAGCCCGCCCGCACGCCCTGCGATGAGGCACGCCATGTTCTCGGTCGAGTGTGACGAGTTGTTCTTCACGCCTTCGGGGTCGTAGCCGTGGCCGCCCTCGAGCAGGAACAGCAGCGCGCTGTTGTCGAGCAGGGTGCCATTGCCTTCGCGCGTGTCGCGGAACTTCTGCACCAGCCGCGCGAAGTGCTTCACGTGCCACGCGATGCCCTGCGACATCGCCATCGTCCCACCAGGCACGCCGCCGTGGCCGAGTTCGTGACAGTCGGTCGCCTGGCCAGTGATCGAGAACATGTTCAGGTGCGACTGGAACATCGTCATCTGCAGCGTGGCGACGCGCGTGAGGTCGCACACCATCGCCATGTGGATGAGATCGACGAACAGGTTCGCGCGCTGCTCCTCGTTCGAGTACCCGAGGTTCTGGGCATAGGTGTTCTCGCCCGCGCCGTTCTGGCCCTGCGGTGAGCCGGTCGGAGGATCGGCCCCGGGATCCATCGGCTTGATGCAGCTCGACGTCTCGGGAGGCGCGATGGCGTCGACGCGCCGCTCGAGATCGCGGAACCCATCGAGGTGACGCTGCAGTCGAATCTGGTCGGCCGCGCCCAGCTTCGGCACGAGGCGCTCGGTGTCTCCGCGAACGATGTCGAGAATGCTCTTTCGTGAACGCTTCTCGAAGTCGATGCGGGCGCGCGTGGCGGCGTCGACGCCGGGCGGGGTGAAGTTGCCAAAGAGCGCGTTGAACGCCTGGCGCGGGCTCACCTGCGCGGGAATGGGCGTGATGCGGTTCGAGGTGTCTCGTTTGTACGAGATGAACTCGCGGCCATACGGCGCCGAGACCGAGAGGTACCAGTCGGCCTGAACGCGGTACGCCAGCGAAGGGAAGGGCGTGTTGCCTGCGAGGAAGCCGGCGACGACCTGATCCGACGTGGGGCCCATCGCTGCCGTCGTGCTGGCCGAAGACCGCACGCCAGCGAGCAGCGGAGAGACAGTCGAGACGTGAAAGCCATCGCGACGCCCGCCCGCGGGAATGGTGCCGCCGTTCTCTGCAGCCCACGGAATCTTGAGGCCCGAGACGACGCTGACCTCGCTCTTGAGCTCCCCCAGCGGAGCGAGCGCGCTCTTGAGGTCGTAGTTCCGGCCGACCGTGTTGGGCACGAGGTCGTTGTGGCGTTGATCGTTGTCGGCGCCGGTCGACTGGCCGTCGAAGAACACGAGGTAGCGCTTGGGGGGCGTGGGCGCGTTCTGCGCGAAGGCCTTCCGGTCGAGCATGATCTCGAGCAGGGGCAGGCCGAGCGAGACGCCTCCGAGACCGCGCAGCATGAAACGGCGAGAGAGTCGGGTCGTCATGTCAGAGCGCCTCCTCGTCACGGCGGAAGGCGAAGCCGTCATCGCTCACCAGGGTGACCAGCAGGTCGAGGAACTTGCGGTCGTTCGCGATGAACTCCTTCGTCATGCGCGTGATGAACGCATGGTCGCGCACCTCTTCGCGGCGGCCAGCGGCGTAGCGGAAGACCTGCGTGGTGATGCACTCCTCGAAGCGGCCCGAGGCGATGAGCGCATCCGCAAGGCCGGTGGGGCCGCTGAACGTGGTGTTGTCGACCGTGCCCGTCCCTTCGATGGCGCACTGGGGAAGGTTGTCGTCGGTGGTGCGGTAGCGGCCCTGGCGATCGAACCGCTCGAGGCCGAAGCCGATGGGGTCGATGGTCGAGTGACAGCCCTTGCAGCCGCCGACCGACGCGTGCGCCTGGTACCGATCTTTCTTGCAGGGTGACGACGAGGTCGGCTGCTCGTCGACGTTCACGCCCGGTGGAGGCGGCGGGACCTCCTGACACAGCAGGCGATTGCGAATGAAGATGCCGCGCTGCGTGGGCGAGGAGTCGGCGAACTTCACGCCCTGCGAGAGCACCGAGCCGTGGCTGAGCAGGCCCTTTCGTGGCGTCGCGCCGTACGCCGTCCACGTCGGCTGCGTGCCGGTGAAGGTGAGGCCGTAGTGCTGCGCGAGGGTCGGGTCGATGAACGTCTCGGCCGCAGTGAAGAGCGTCAGGTAGTCGGCGTTCGGGTCGAAGACGACGCGGTCGACGAGGGCGTCGCTCTCGGCCTGCATGGCGGCGGTGAGCTGCGCCGCGTGGGGCAGGCGGTGGTAGCCGAGCCAGAGCGCGTGAAAGCGCTCCACCTGCGGGCGGGCGCGCGGGTCGGTGAGCAGCTTCTGCGCCGCAGCACGAACCCCGTCACGCGTGGAGAGCGCTCCCGAGGCAGCATCGTCGAGCAGCCAGTCGGGCGGCGTGGAACCGACGATCAGATACGAGAGTCGCGTCGCGCGGTGAAAGCCGGTGAGCTGCACGACGCCCTGGTCCGAAGGAACGCCGAGCTCGACGCGGTAGATGAACTCGGGGTGCTGGAGGAACGCGCGAAGGGCGAGCGTAACGGCCGTGTCGAACGAGTTCGCCTCCACCCCCAGCGCGTGCAGCGGCATGAAGCGCTCGACCTCGTCGTCGGTGAGCGGTCGGCGCAGGGCCTGTCGGCCGAACGTGCGCACGAAGAGGCGGTAGCAGGTGGCGTCGTTCGCGCCGGTCGGCATGCAGGGCAGCACGCGCCCCTTGCGGCTCAGGTCGGCGACGGTTCGTTCAGCAGCCTGCTGCGCGAGGGCTTCGAGTGAGTCGACCAGCGTCGTCGAGGCGAGCTGCTGGCGGTAGTCGTTGTCGAACGGATCGGTGGGGTCGGGCGGGAGCAACGTGCGCGCGAGCGGGTTCGGCTCTCCGACGAGATCGCGCAGCGTGGCGTCGAGCTCGACGCGCGTGAGGCGGCGCAGGCCCGAGACCCCGACCGCTTCAGCGTCTTCCGTCGAGAGCGTGGAGGTGTCGCCGACGATGCCGGTGCACCCGAGCACGGGCAGCAGACACAACACGAGTCGTCGCAGCATCGCGTTCTCCGGGCGGGGGATCCGGAGCATTGGCTTGGTGCAGCGCAAGTCTGGAGCCAACCGGCCCGAACTTGTCGCACGAAGAGAATCAACCATCTGCGTGAGAAAGCGAGGGCCGACGTGTTGCGAGGTCGGACACTGTGGGGTGGCGGCCCC
>JAEUJR010000357.1 GCA_016793585.1 Archangium sp. | reverse complement strand
GACGAGAGGATGAGCGCGACCGCCAGCATCCCCCCGGAAAGCCTCATGAAACGCGTCATGGTCGACGCCTTCCTATCGGAGTCCCCCCGCGAGTGGCCACATATTCCTCCAGCTCGTCGAGGGTGGTCGGCCAGTCGTCTTTGAGCAGCCGCGAGAGGGAGCGATCGGCCAGCAGCCGCCCCTGTGATTGGCACTTCGCGCAGTAGTTCGTCTCGTTCTCGGCGTAGACGATTCGCTGCACCGCCGCCCCGCAGACCGGGCACGGCTGTTTGTGTTTTCCATGCACCGCCATCTCAGGTCGAAACGCGGTCACCTTCTCGGGCCAGCCGTCGCCGATCTCGGTGGTGAGGCGGTCCTTCCACTCCGTCAACACGGCGCGGGTCGCTTCGTAGAGGCGGGCGATCTCTTCACCGGTGAGCGACTTCGACTGCTTCACCGGAGACAACTTCGCGCGATGCAGAATCTCGTCGGAGTACGCGTTGCCGATCGCCGAGAAGAGCCGGGGATCGGTGAGTGACCGCTTGAGCGTGTGGTTCTCCTGGCGCAGCCGCTCGGCGAATTGATCGAGGTGCGCCGTCATGACCTCGAGGCCGCCACGATCCATCTGCTTGAGCGCCGCTTCACCGTGCACGACGTGAATCGACGCGCGCTTCTTCGTGCTGACCTCGGTGAGGAGCAGCGTGCCGTTCGCGAAGTCGAACGCTGCCAGGCCTGCACGCCCGGGAATCTTCGCGTTCGCCTCTTTCCAGTACAGGCGCCCGGCCACCATCAGATGAATGACGAGGAAGAAGCCCTCCTCGAGCTCGAAGACGATGCGTTTTCCCACGCGCCGAAAGCCGACCACTCGTTTGCCGTGAACGACGGAGATCGGCGGCTCCACGCTGCGCAGCACGAACGGGCTCGCGAGCCGAACGCGCTCGATCGCTTGACCCTTCACGCGTGGCTCGAGCGCCGACAGGTAACACTCGAGATCGGGGAACTCGGGCATGCCTCACCTGGAGTCGAAGCGCTCGACCAGCGCTTGAGCCCAGGCAGTGTACGCCTTCTGGTTCGGGTGCAGGCCATCGGAGGCGAACAACTTCTTCGCGCCCTGCTCCATCATCAGCGGCCAGAGGTCGACGTAGACGCCGCCGGCCAGCTTCGTCTCTTCGGCCAGAATGCCGTTGTAGGCCTCGATGCGGCCGCGCAGCTCGTCACGATCGCCGAACGCCTCGGCGATCGGCGCCTGGCTCCAATCGGGCTGGGGAATGACGAGCAGCCGGTTGCCAGAAAGGCCTGCGGCGATCAGCTTCGCGAAGATCTGCTTGAGCCGCGTGCGGTACTCCGCCGGGCCGCTGCCACGAACGATGTCGTTGGCACCGACCGCGAGGGTCACGTGCGTCGGCTTCACGACCTCGAGGGCGGGCAGTTCGTCGCGAATGATCTCCTTCGTCGAGTAGCCATTCACCGCGACGTTCTCGAGGCGCACCGTTCGGCCGCGCTTCTTGAGCAACGCGCTCAACTGACTGGGGAAGTTCAGGTTCTGGGGCGTGCTGGTGCCGATCGTGAAGCTGTCTCCGAGCGCGAGGTACCGAATGGGCTCGTTGGGAACATCAGCCCCGCTCACCAGCCCGACCAGCACCGCCAGCGTTTTCCATCCCACAGGTGGCTCCGGAGTGAATGTTTTCCTGCCGTTTTCGTATCGTGTTGTCGAAGGAGTCTTCCAATGAGCCTACGCCGCGCGCTGTCGGTCGGTTTTGTGGTGTCGATGCTGGTGGCTGGAAACGCCGAGGCCCGGTTCGGCCGACGCGGGAGCGGCTCGTCTTCCTCGAGCTCGTCGTCTTCCTCGTCGTCGAGCAGCTCGAGCTCCAGCTCGTCGTCCTCGTCCTCGTCGGGAAGCAACTACCACGGCGCTGTTCCCGTCGGCTCCGGTGGGTCGTCGAGCTCGTACAGCTCGGGCTACTCGCGCGGGTACACCGGCTGGTCGAACGGCTGGGGCCCTTCGTACCGGCCGTACCGCTATGGCTACTACTCGGGCGCCTTCGTTCCGACGTACGGCTACGGCTACGGGTATTGGACTCCGGCTCCGGGCGCGGTCGTCGTTCAGGGCCAGCAGGAGTCGGTGCGCGAGGAGCCCTCGGGCATTCGTGTCACCGCGGGCGTCGAAGGCCTGTACTCGCTCTCGACGACGAACGGCGCGGGCTACGTGCTGGGTCTGACGGGGCTCTTCGAAGGCGAACGGTTCGGCGTGTCGCTGATGGGCCAGACGATTCAGACCCAGATGAACCAGATGTCGCAGCTCAACGCGCACCTGACGTTCGCGTTCCTCACCGGGCGGTATGGCCGCCTCCGCGCAGAGCTCGGCGCCGACACCTTCTTCGCCGAAGATCTGATCATCATGGCGCCCACGGGTGGCCTCTCGGGCCAGCTGTGGATCGCTGGGCCCTTCGCGATCGAAGGCGCCGTCTTCGCGACGCCGTGGCCCATCTGGCAGCTCGACATGCGCGCAGGCCTCGTGCTCGGCATCGACTCCATCGGCATTCGCGCGGGCTTCCGCTCGCAGATCCTCGAAGACCGCGGGGTGATCGGTGGAACGCCCGACGACACGCGCGGCTGCACGCAGCTCACGAACGGAAACTGGAGCTGCCGTGACGTGGTGCTCGGCCCCTACGTGGGCGTCGGCATCGCGTTCTGATCGACCGGGGCATCAGAAGACGTTGCGATCGGTCTCCGAGACCGGCGGCATCGAGACGGCGGGCAAATCGCCCGTGTTCGCACGGCGCGCGGCCACCTCGACGACCATCGTCTTCAGCTGCCGTGACATGACGCGGAACATGCCGCCGAGCAGCTCGGGCCGATCGCCGAGCAGGTCGAGGAAGTCTCGGCGGTCGATCACCAGCACCGAGGTGTCGCTCGTCGCGATCACCTCGTTGATGCGGGGCGCGCCGTCGAACAGCGACGTCTCTCCGAAGCTCTCGCGGGCCTTCATCGTCAGCACGACCTCGTTCTCACGGCGTGCCTCGG
This sequence comes from Archangium sp., assembly GCA_016793585.1. The sequence goes on along the minus strand of JAEUJR010000357.1, from coordinate 5,143 downwards.
CCGAGCCGTCGACGATCACGTAGAGCGCGTCGCCCGGGTCGCCCTCGGCGTAGATGCGCTCTCCCTTGCGAAAGGTCTGCTCCTTCGCCACGCCGGCCACCGCTGCGAGATCGTCGACGTCGCTCTGCGCGAAGATCTCGACGCCCTCGAGCGCGAAGAGCCGCTTCACCGTCACGTCACTCATGTCGTCCTCCTTCGGGGGCTTCGTCCAGACGCCCATCACGCGCCCCACCCGCCTCGCGCACGCCCGCAGCGTGAAGTCCGTGCTCAGGCACAGCTCTTCGACGAACACCCGCGCGGCGTCTTCGTCTCCCAGCGGCTGGGCGCGGTGGGGCATCTCGAGCACCTCGGCGATGAGCTCTTTCTCGTCGGCTGACAGCAGGTTGTCGACGAGCTCGAGGGCCCAGGCCCTGCGTTTGCCGTCGTTGCCGGTGAGGTGGGCATGTGCACGCCGCAACGAGCGGGAGTCGTGCAACAGGCCCAGCAGCCACAACGACAGCTCGAACGCCTGATCGAGGCGATCGCCGATCACCCGCGTGAGCAACGAGGCGTCACCGAGCGCCGCCCGAATCGAACGGAAGGCGGGCAGCAGCTCCTCGCGCGTGTGCCGGCGACGTACGAGCGCCTCCATCACGCGCGCACGATCGACCGAGAAGTCGGGGTGATCGTCGTGAATGCGGGCCAGCGCCGCGCCCACGCGGTAGTGCAGCGAGGCGTCGTCACGGGCGTTCGACTGCAGCAATGCGTCGAAGGCCGTCTGGGTGCCGATGCGGCGCAACACGCGTGGAAGCTGCGTTCTCAACGAGAGCGCCCGGCTGCGATCGTCGAGCGTCATCGCCAGCAGCGGAACGAGGTCGTCACCCATGGCCGCCAGCGCATCGCGGGCGAACCGGCGCTCGTCTCGCCACGAGAGGAACCGAAGCAGCTTCGGCGCGAGCTCGAGGTGCAGCCCTTCACCCGTCGCCGTGATCGCCACCTGGCGAACCGACCCGTCGGCGTCGTCGAGGTAGCGCCCCAGAATGGCCGAGTGATCGGGGTCGCCCAGCCGCCCCAACAACCGCGCGACCTCACGACGCTCGGCCACCGGCGCCCGCCCTGCCCGCTCGACGAGCTTCGAGAACGCCGCGACCGCCCGCGCGTCTTTCTGGCCGGGCAGTGACAGCAGGCCGCCAACCGCAGCCGTCACCACCCCGACGTCTTCGCTGGCGAGCAACGACGGCAAGACGAACCGGGCCCGCTCTGGTGCCAACCGAGCGAGCGCCCACACCGCCGCATCTCGTGGGCGGCGAGCTCCGCTCCCGACGAGCACCTCGAGCTGCTTCGCCACGGCCGTCGTCTGCAGCCGCTCCGCGAGCTGCACGCCCCGCGTCTGCACACGTTCGTGCGGGTGCGCGAGCATGAGCCGAATGTGTGCCTCGTCGATGAGGCTCGCGTACTCGAGCAGCTCGGCCGCCCTGAGCGCCTTCTCGGGTGATGGCGCACGGAGCGCCTCGGCGAGCAGCTGCTCCGTGCCCGCCAGGTTGTTCGTCTCGACGCCGGCGACGCGAACGTGCAGCGCCTCGAGGTAACGCGGGCGAATGCGCCACAGCACCGCGCCGAGGCCCGCGCAGGCGAGCAGCACCGAGGCGAGCACGCCAGAGAGGCCCACCGTCGCCGACACCGCGAGCAGCAGCACGCCCGCCACGCCCATGCCGGCCTTGCGGAGCAGCCCGTCGATCGTTCGACGCACCCCATCACGAACGTCGTCGGGCAACGGCGCGTAAAGCAGCTGTACCGCGACTGGCAGCAACGACCAGCTCGCCGCGCTCTCGAACAGCTTGAGCGCCCACGCGCCCCACACCGAGGGCCACGCCCAGCTCACGATGGTGAGCACCGCGATGAAGCCGGGCACGAGGGCGACGTAGCGAAGAATGCCCAGACGCCGCAGCAACGGCTCGGCCGCCACGAACTGAAAGACGACGCAGAACACGCCCGTCCACAGCTGGTGCGAGGCGAAGACGTCGGCCATGTCGGCTTCGCCGAGCAGCTCCACGGCGCGCTGGCGAAAGACGAAGTCGGTCAGCTGCTGAATCAGCGAGAAGCCCAGCACCAGCACGGCCAGGAGCGACGCGTACGGCAGCTCGAGCACCGTGCGCACCGACGCGAGCCCACTGCGCGCCACCGGCGCCGACCCGCCCTCACTCTGGTGAAACCGGAACGCCGCGAAGCCCGCGAGCAGCAACGCTCCGCCGCCGAACAACAACGCCGGAGCCCCCGCTACGCGCGCCGCCACCTGCGCGAGGAAGCCGCCCGCGATCGCGCCCGACATGCCGACGCCATTGATCCACGTGAAGGCCCGCCGCGACTCCCGGGCGTCGAAGGCCTCGCCCACCGTGCCCCAGAACGCGAGCGACACCTGCGTCGCGAGCGCTTCGGTGAACAGGTACGCGCCGAGCGAGGTGAACGGCACGTCGAAGCGCACCGCCACGAGAAAGCCGAACGACGCGAGGCCGCCCAGCAGCGCGAGGAAGCCCGGGCTCCGCCGCCGCCCACCCAGGCGGGCCCCTGCGAGGGCCAGCGTGCCGGTGACGATCGCCGCGGTGAGGTAGAGCCACGGCATCGCGCTCGACTGGAACCGCGAGAGCACGAGCGCGTTGGTCGCGGGTTTGAGCATCGCGACCGCACCGATGAAGCAGAACTGGAACGCAGCCGCAGGCGCCAGCCGTCGTGCCCACGAGCGCGCCATGCGGCGTCACTCCCCCGGGAACTGGAGCTCGGCCTTGCCTGCAGACGACGCGATCTTCAGCGTCATCGGGCCGCTCGTCTTTGGGAAGCGCAGGCGGTAGCCCACCCAGAACGGCTCCATGTAGCTGTAGATCGACCGCTGTTCGGTCGTCGTTCGGCCGATGCGCTCGATCAGCTTCGGCGTGTACTCCTTGCCGTCTGCGACGAGCGCGATGCGCCACATCGAGCCTGTTCGATCGAAGTCATCCATCTTCGGGTCGTTCGCGTGCACCGCGAGGTGGAACTCCGTGACGTCGGCGAGGCGCTGCCGCTCGGCCTCCATGGCCGCCCGCTCCTCTTCGACGGGCATCGCGCGGAACCGTGAGAACCGCTTCACGCGCGCTTCCATGAACGGCGACGACTCCCAGGTCGCGTGCACGAAGAGCTTCGTGTCGAAGAAGTCGAAGACGCCCTGGCTGCGGGTGTAGCGCTCGAGCGTCTGCTGGTAGGCCGACTCGTACGCCGCGTCCGTGTCGGCTGGCGGAGGGTCGCCGCCAACGCGCGGAATGCGGGCGTTCGCGCACGACGCCAGCACCAGCGCGAGCCCCACGAACGCCGCACGCGTCATCGTGGGAAGTCCTCACGGGAGAACAACGAGTACACCTTCACGCCGAGCGCCTCGATGGCTTCGCGACCACCCTCGAGGCGATCGACGAGCGCAAACGCGGCGACGGGCATCAGGTTCTCGGCCCGCGCACGCTCGATGGCCTTGATCGTCGACGCGCCCGTGGTGATGACGTCTTCGACGATGGCGACCTCGGCCCCGTCAGCGAGCGACGTCTTCCCCTCGATCCACTGCCCGGTGCCGTGGCCCTTGGGCTCCTTGCGCACCAGGAAGGCCTGCAGCGGTTTGTTCGCGAGGTGGCTGACGAGCGCGACTGACGACGCGAGCGGGTCAGCGCCCATGGTGAGGCCGCCGACACCAACCGCGCTGCCGCACTCCTTCGCGATCTGCGCGAACATCAGACGACCGACCAGCCAATGCCCTTCGGCGGTCAACACGGTCTTCTTGCAGTCGATGTAGAAGTCAGACTCGCGGCCGCTCGAGAGCACGACCTTCTTCTTCGCGTAGCTCTTCTCGGTCAGCAGGGCGAGCAGGCGTCGGCGGTCGGCCTCGAGCGCCTGGGGCCCGAGATCGAAGCCGTTCACTTTTTGCTCTCCAGGAAGGCGACGAGATCGATCGAGTACTTGAGCTGCGTGAGCAGCGCCTCGCGCTTCTCGTCGTCGAGCTGATCGAAGACGTCGGCGAGCAGCGAGAGATCCTGATTGCACTGCGAGAGGCGCATGGTGACGTCGGCGGCCAGCTCGTCGGCGTCGACCTCTTCTTCGACGTTCTCGGGCGAGAGCTCGTCGTCGGTCGCCAGCGCCTTGGCGAGCATGTCGCGGGCGGCGGGAATGAGCTTGCCCTGCGCCTCGAGCTGCTCCTGCACCGCGCGCAGCGCATCGGGGCTGACGGAACGGGAGTGAATCGCCGAGGCGATGGCCATCAGCATCGCGTCGGTGTCGGACAGCTCGGTGTGAAGACGGGCGACGACCTTCTCGCGCTGGAGGAACTTGAGCGCTGCCACCCGCCGGAAGCCGGTGACGATCTGAATCGTGTCGGGCGCCACCAGCCGCACGTCGATGGGGAACAGCTGGCCCAGCCGCGCGATGTCGGTTGCGAGCGCCGTCACGTCTTCGAGCTCGGCCTGCGAACGAATGCAGAAGGTCTCGTCGGTCGAGAGCCGCTCGATGGGCAGCAGCGCGGGCGCCGAGAAGTGCCGCGGCACCTCGTGCGGCTCGACGTCGATCTCGTCGTCTTCGGTCTCGCCGGGGTCTTCGTCGTCCGACAGGCCATCGTCGTCGATGGTGTCAGGGTCGGGCTTCACGCTCGAAGCCTCGACGGCAGGCGCCGCAACCGCGGGCTCCGGCGTGACGAGCACGGCAGACGACTCTCCTGGCGGGCTTCCGTCGGGGGTCGCTGCATTCTCGGTGTTCGTCACGTCGGGCATGGGCGGCCTACTTCTTCTTCTTCACCAACACCTTCTTCTTACCGGCCTCACCCACGAGCACAGGCTGGGGTGGAGGCGGCGGAGGTGCCGGCTTGTTCTCGGGCTTCGCAGCGGCCTCGACCTTCGCGATCGGCGGAGGCTGGGGCTTGGCGGCGGGCCGAGCGACGGGAATGGCGGCGCGCGCGGGAACGGTCGCGGGCCGTGAGGTGGTAGCGGGACGAACGACCGGGCGTGCAGCCGGGCGCTCCGACTGCGGGCGGGGCTCGGCGTTGCCCATGTCGACGTGGCCGCGGAAGCTGGCGCCGTCGACGATGATCACGCGCGGGCTGTTGATGTCGCCCACCATGCGGCCTTCGCGGGTCAGCTCGACGCTCTCGGAGGCGGTGATG
>JAEUJR010000352.1 GCA_016793585.1 Archangium sp. | reverse complement strand
GACGAGAGGTCAATTCGGAACGGTCGAGAGCCTCGCGAGCGCGACGTCTCCGGGAGACTTCGTCACGAAGCTGCTGGCCGCGGGCTTCGGGGCCGGCAACGTGCTGCCCCCGGTCGTGCGCTCGGTGTTCTTCACGCAGGTGCCCTACCCGCCCGCGCTCGAGCAGGCCGGTGTGTCTCGAGAGCGCTTTCTGCAAGACGTCGACTACTACCTCGGCACGTTCCGCCAGCAGCGCCCAGAGCTGTACACGGGCTACACCTCGACGTTCGACGCGCCGTCACTCGCACGTGAGGTGTTCGCCCAATACGTGACGCCGATGAACGAGCTGAACGGGCTCTTCACGAAGTTCCCGAAGCTGACGCGGCTGTTCACCACCCTCTCGCCGGCCGACATGACGAAAGACCCGGTGTTCTCGTTCAACGCCACCCTGCCCGACGTGCCGCTCGAGCACACGGCGAAGCTGAAGATGGGCTGCGGCAGCTCGACGCTCAAGACCGAGCAGGGCACCGAGCTGGCGGTCGTCGGCGGTCAACAGCTGACCCGCAGACCCTCGCCGGTGGCGCTGCGCATCGAGACGGTGCTCGAAGAAGGTGCCCCGACGGTGGTGACGGACAACGCGAGCGCCATCGTCGAGGCGTACAACCCGACGACGCCGCAGCCGACGCAGCCGATGCAGGGCTGCTCCGTCGTCGACCCGACCTCGCTGGGGCTGCTCGTGCTCGTCGCGAAGCTCCGCCGCCTCCGCAAGGCGACTGGAGGCTGAAGCGTGATGCCGTTGCACATCGAGGCCGGCCGGCGGGTCGTGTGGCCATGAGTCCTTACGAGACGTTCACCGCCGAGTGGTCCAGCTCGATTGAAGAGGCACGAAAGACGAAGTCGACCGGTCTCATGCTTTCGGGAACCGTCGACCTCTCTGCGCTCGCAACCCTCAAGGGGCTCAAGGGCCTCTCCCTCTCCAACTGCGTTCAGCCGCTCGACGAAGTGCTTCACGTCGTCGCTGGTTTGCGTCTCGAATACCTCGGGCTCCGCAGCCCGAAGCTGAAGAAGCTCCCCGAAGGGTTGCGCGAGCTGAAGACCGTCGAGCAGCTCGACCTCGACGGAGCCTTCACGACGCTGAGTGAGGGCGAGGTCACCCTGCTGAAGGCGATGCCGGCGCTCGTTGGATTGACGCTGAAGAAGTCGCTCAAGACGGTGCCCCCGGCGCTGGCGCAGCTGACGCGACTGCGAGCGCTCGACCTCAGCTTCAATCGCCTCTCGGAGCTGCCGGAGCTGAGCGCGCTCGAGCACCTGGAGCAGCTCTCGCTGGGCGGCAACCCGTTGCTCGCGTTCCCTGAATGGGTGTTCGCGCTCGAGGAGCTGCGCCACCTGTCGTTCGGCGCTCAGCGGAAGCCCCCGGCTCCGCCACCGGTCCCCAGCGGCCTCGGCCGGCTCTCGAAGCTCGAGCGGGCGTGGCTCGATGGGGTCGCGTCGTTGCCCGACGACGTGGGCGCGCTGGCTGCGCTCAAGGAGCTGCGCCTCGCCGGCGTCGAAGCCCTGCCTGCAAGCATCGGGCGGCTGAAGAACCTCGAGGTGCTCCAGATTGGGCGGCTCGGCTCCAAGGTCACGCTGCGCAGCTTGCCGGAGGAGCTCGCTCAGCTCAGCTCGCTGAAGGAGCTGACGGTGTGGGGCACGTTCAAGAAGTTCCCTGCCCTCGCTGGGCTCAGCGCCCTGCAGGAGCTGCGAATCTGCGGCGCTCTCAAGGTGCTCCCTTCGTTCGAAAAGCTCACCGCGCTGAAGACGCTCGGGGTGATAGAGCTTGGCGTCAGTGCGCTCCCCGAGCTCGCGGGGCTCACTTCACTCACCGCGCTGTACGCGAGCGGAAACGCGCTCACCGAGTTGCCCGAGTCGATCGGTTCGTTGACCTCGCTCGAGACGCTCGAGGCCCAAAACCGGCTCAAGGCGCTGCCCGCGTCGCTTGCCGCGTGCACGAAGCTGACGCAGCTCGCCGTCGACAAGCCCGTGACCCTGCCCCCAGCGCTGCTGAAGGCCGAGAAGCAGGGGCGGCTCTCCGTCTCGCGGTGACGCTGCGCCGTCGTCGCCTACCCGAGGGTGACGAGCAGCTCGTCGAGCTGACCAAACGTCTCTTCGAAGGCGCCGGTGCTGCCCGACTCGAGGGCCGCGTCGAGCGCCTCTTTCGACGGGTAGCGATCGACCATCGTCAACAGCGTCTGCCCGTCCTTCTCTTCGAAGGTGACGGTGGTGACCGCGCCGTCTGAGCTCTCTTCATTCGTCCACACGAGGCGCGATGGTGGGGTGACCTCGAGGTACCTGCCGAAGAACGACATCGGCTTCGAGGGGTCGTTCGTGAAGACGAAGGTGAAGCGGTAACTGCCGCCGGTTCTCACGTCCATCTCGCAGGCCGTCATCGTGAGGCCGATGGACTTCGGCACCCACCAGCGCTTCATCAACTCGGGCGTCGTCCACGCCTGGAAGACGAGGCGCGCGGGGGCGTCGAAGGTGCGGGTGACGACGAGGTCGCGGTCATTCGTTCGTTTCGTGCTGGTGGAGCGCTTCATGGGTCTCGGCCTTTCGTCTGTCGTTCACTGCGTTTGAGGTCTTCGAGCACGTCGTCGAGGTCGTCGAAGCGCGCGTCCCACCGCTGGCGGAACCGTTCGAGCCACGCGGTCTCCTGCTCGAGGCGGCGCGGGCCGAGCCTGCACGTGCGCACCCGGCCGACCTTCTCGGTGACGACGAGACCCGCCTGCTCGAGCACCCCGACGTGCTTCTTCATGCCCGTGAGCGACATGTGAAACCGCTCGGCGAGGTCGGTGATGGAGGCGTCTTTGCGCCCGAGCTGCTCGAGCACCCCGCGGCGGGTGACGTCGGCCAGCGCGGCGAAGGAGGCGTCGAGGCGCGCGTTGGAATACTGAACCATATGGTTCAGTGTCTACGCGAGCCGTTCGTCGCTGGCAAGCCGGTCGGCGAAGGGTTCAGAACAGCGCGAGCTGCGCGACGGCGACGGCGCCGGTGACGGCCCCGAAGTCGAGGTTCGGCGGCGCGAGGATGAAGACGGAGCCGTTCGACACCGACGTCGGCAACGCCTGCACGCCCGAGACGCGCATCGTGGTGGTGGGCAGCGGCAGCACCGCCCGCAGGGGAATGAGTGAAGGCGAGAGCCAGCGCAGCTCGCCATCGCTCATGAACGCGACGCCCTCGGGCACGATGGCGACGCTCTGAGACCAGACCGCGCCCGTGGCCGTCGGCAGACTGAAGGTGGCGGTGACGGCGTTCGAAGGGTCGACGCTGAGCACGTGCCGGCGCCCCATCAGCGACCGGCCCGCGATGGTGAGGTCGGCCGTGCTCGTCGCCATCAGCACCGCCGTCGTCGCCGTCGCGTGCAGCGACTGCACGGTCGCGCCGGGCAGCGCGAGGCTCTGCAGCTGACCGTTGCTCCACTGGTACAGCGTTGCGCCGGAGCTGGTGTTCACCGCGAAGGCGATGCGATTGGCGTCGACCGAGAAGACCTCGCCGCTGTTCGCGAACGGCCCCGCGAAGCCATGCACCGTTCGGGTTCCATCGGGCGCGACCCGCACGAGCGCGTTCGACTCGGGCACGCCGAGCCCCGTGAGCGGGCCATTTCCGCTCGCGACCGCGGCGGCGCTGCCATCGACACCGAGGCTGACGCCCGCAATGCCCACCGGCGCGTTCCGCGCAGACGACACCATCGTCACGTTGCGGTCGATGGTGCCCGACGAGGTGACGTGCACGAGCGCGAGCACGTTCGTCTGCGAGGCCCCCACCGTCACGCCGCCGACCTGCACGGCCTGGTTCGAGGTCGACAGCGCCGCGAACAACCCACCGCTGCCGTCGGGCAACACGCGCTCGATGGAGACGCCCTTCGGCAACGCGACGAACAGCGACTGCTTCGACACGCGGTTCACCATCACGAGACCGACGCTCTCGAAGCTGCCCGTCACGGGCACCACCACGTCGTCGAGCTGGTACTGCATGGCCGCGCCGGTGAAGAGCGTGCCGACGGCGACCCAGTCTCCCGAGACGCCGAGCGTGGTGGCGAGGCCCTGGCTGTTGGCGGCGACGAACGCGTCTTTGAGGGGCGTCGCGCGCGTCTTCACCTGCACGGTGAAGGTGGTCACCGGAGCCGTCGACGCGCTCGGCTGTGGCACCATCGTCGACCAGCACGGCGCGGTCGAGGGCCGGCCCGGGCGGTCGCAGCTCTGCGCGGTCACCACCACGCCCGGCTTCTTCTCGACCTCGAACGCGATGCGCTCGCCGAGCGTGACGTCGAAGGTGCAGCGCTGGTCGCAGCTGAAGCGCCCATCGGCCGAGCGCACCTGCACTGGCGGGCCTTCGACGACGACCTCGAGCTTCTTCGGTGCGGGGTACAGCCGCCCCTTCGGAGAGCGAGTCACCACCGCTTCCCCCGTGAGCGACGCGGCGACCTCTCCACGGGGCCCGACGGCCGCGAAGGTGGTGTTGACGCCAGCGAGGAAGTTGAAGGGCCCTCCGGCGACCTCACCCTCGAGCCGCCCGTCGTCGTGCACGGTGATGAGCGTGGGCTGCAGCCACGGCGGCGCGGGCGAGTACGACGTCGTGAGCACTCTCCACGGGGCGGTGCCGTGCGTGACGATGAGGCCCGTGGTGTTCGAGTCGACGATGCGGCGACGCCACACGCCATCGTGCAACACCGCGTACTCGAGCCCCGCTGACGTCGACATCAGCACGTGCGGGTCGCCCGCCGGGTCGAGGTACAACGAGTGCACGGGCCCGGGCGCCTGCGTCAGCGCGAAGTCGCTCTCACGCTCGACCCACAGCTCGTTGCCGATGGCCACCCACAGCCGCTGCTCCAGGTCGACGGCTGCGGGCCCGAGCGTCGTCATCGGTTGACCGGTCGACTTCTTCTTCAGCTCGCCCGCGGCCCACGCGCCGTTCGCGCGCCGGTACACCTGGTCTCCGCTGAGGAGCAGCGGCTCACCGCGCTGTTCGAGCAGCTGCATCGAGCGGGGGTTCACGAGCGTGGCGAGCGTCGTCTCGGTGAAGTCGCGGTCTCCGAGGCGGCGCTCACGAACGCGCAGGCTGTTGTCGAGGTGCAGGTACGCGAGGCGCAACACGTCGTCGTCGTGAACCCGCATGGCCGAGAGCCGGCCGTTCGGCGCGTCGAACTGCGCGGTGCCGCAGCCGCGCTGCACCTCGAGAAAGCCGGGCCCCGGAGGACAGTTGATGCCGGGCGCGAGCCCCGAGCCCGTGTAGACGTAGAGACGCCCCTGTTTGTCGAAGGCCGCCGAGCCGCCCGTCGCGAGCGAGGTCGGGCACGCCGTCACGGCCACCTGGCCCCAGCCGAGGTCCTTCGAGCGCGGGCAGAAGTCGTAGAAGTCCCACGGGCGGCTGCCACCATCGAGCTTCTTCGACTCGAGCTGCATCGACACGCCACGCTCGAAGGCGTCGATGCGCGTCGAGAACTTCGTGCCCGGCACGCTGCCCATGTCGGCGAGCACGGTCTGGTTCAACGCGCGCTCGGTGGCCTCGAAGGTGGTGAGCTGCACCAGCTGGTCGAGCTGGTACACGGCGCCGACGGGCTTCGTCTGGGGCTCGACCATGTTCCCCGACAGGTTGAAGAGCGCTTCGGCCTCGCTCGCAGGCGCGAACGCGAACACCAGCTGTTCTCCATCGCGCGGCCGCCAGTAGCCGAAGAGGCCATCGTTGCTGGCGACCTGCTGCGGTGACGGGCACGCGCTCGCCATGGCGAGCAGAACGACCACCGGGAGAGCACGCATGACGAAGATCATATTCCGAGCCGAGCGCGTCACGAGACCGCTTGCGTCGGGGCGCAGCTGTCTGCACAACCACGAGCTGTGAAGGGCTTCGCGGCGGTGCTCCTCGTGTCGGGTCTGGCGTTCGCCGCCGAGACGCCGCTGCGTCGCGAGAGCGCCTGCGACTTCGCCATCGACCCCGCGTTTCAGGACCGGGGCGGGGTGCAGTACTTCTACGCGCTGCTGCCGTCGGAGCCCTCACCCGAGAACGACGCGACCTTCACGCGCTTCAGGCCGTTCGACACGAGCGACGTCTTCTCGGGCTTGTCGTCTCCGCCGCACGTGGTGCTGAGCCGGCTCGTCTACACGGTGGAGAAGGACAGCTCGTTCTTCAGCGAGGCCCGCGCACGAGACGTCGGGTACATCAACGCGGTCGCGAAGGAGATGGACGTCACCCGGCGCTCCGACGGTTCGTTCCGCGTGGGCGCGACGCCATCGAACACCTTCACCATCGACTACTACGACGCCGCGAAGCTGGCCGCGGGCGCCTCGGCGATGCCGGCCGTCGTGCGGGCCGTCGAGCTGGCGGGCGTGAAGGAGCCTCCCGTGTCGGTGGTGTTCCAGCAGAATCGGGACTTCTCGCGCGTCATGGGCATGCGCACCGCCGACGGCAGCTTCACGTGGACGCTGCACTTCGCCCTCGCCCCGGGCCGCACGCGCCTCGTCGTCTTCACCATGAGCTACCTGCGCACGCTGCCGCCGTTCTTCCTCGGCGGCGCCCGGCGCGTGTTTCGAGAATCGACCGAAGGCGCGCGCGTGCTCATCGACAACCTGCGCGCGTACCAGCCATGAACGACCTGCTCATCTTCTCGCACTCCGTCGAAGCGCTGCGCCCCGCGCTGGGGCCGTTGCTCGACGCCCAGGCGCTGGCCCGACTTCGGGCGCTCGGCATCGACTACACGAAGCCGCTCGAGCCGGCCTACCCGCTCGCCACGTGGCGCAAGGTCGTCGACTTCGCCGGAGAGCTCGTGGCGCCAGGCCAGCCGTACGACAGACAACAGTACGCGCTCGGCAGCCGCTTCATCACCGCGTACGCCGAGACGTTCATCGGGCGCGCGACGTTGCCGCTGATGCGGGTGCTCGGCCCACGGCGCATGCTCGAGCGGCTCGCGAGAACGTTCCGCACCGGCAACAACTACTCCGAGACGAAGCTGACGCAGCACGCGCCGAACGAGTTCGAGCTGTGGTGCAACCACGTGCAGAACCCGAGCTTCTATCGCGGCATGCTGCAGACGGGCCTCGCGCACGCAGGCGTCACCGGCGTGCAGGTCACCACCACGGCCATCGACCGTTCCGCACCAGACGAAGCGCACGAGACCGGCGCGGCGTTTCGCATCAGCTGGTGAGGCAGTTCAGCCGCGGGGAATGAGCTGCAGGTCGAGCACGAGCGCCACTTCGTCGCCGACCACGACGCTGCCGCCCTCGTACACGCTGCTCCACGTGATGCCGAAGTCGCGGCGGCTGATGGTCGCGCTGGCGCGGTAGCCCACGCGGGCCCGGCCCTGCGAGTCCTTCGCCTGCTGGCCTCCGGTGAGCGTGAACGTCAGCGGCCGCGTCACGCCGTGCAGGGTGAAGTCACCAAAGAGCGTGAAGGTGTCTGCGGTGTGAACGAGCTGGCGGCCCTCGAACCGAATCGTCGGGAACCGGGCCACGTCGAAGAAGTCGGGCGAGCGCAGGTGCCCGTCGCGCTGGGCGTTGCGGGTGTCGACGCTGCTGGCGTCGATCTCGACCGAGATGCGCGAGTTGGCCGGCTCGGCGTGGTCGAGGGCGAAGCGACCCGCCCACTTCGTGAAGACGCCGTGGGTGCGGGTGATCATCAGGTGCACCACCGAGAAGCCGAGCTCGGAGTGCACGAAGTCGATGTCGTAGTCGATGGAGGCCATGGCGCCCTCGTAACGAGGTCACCGCGCGCCGCCACTCGACGGTGAGGGGCTTTCGCGCCGCGGGCCTCTTCGGGCAGGGTGCGGCCGCCTTGTCGAAGGAGCCCTGCATGCGTCGCGTGTTCGTCTGCTGTCTCTTCGTCGCGTGTGGCCGCGCCGTACCCGACGAGGTCGATGCGGGCGCGCCTCCGGTCGACGCAGGCGTGGTGGACTCGGGCGCGCCGGCCGATGCGGGTGGGGTCGACGCCTCCATCACGGTCGAAGACGCGGGCGTCACCTTCGATGCCGGCGCTCCCGATGCGTCGCTGGCCATCGACGCGGGCCTGGTGGTCGACGCCGGCACGCCCCCGTGGGACGGCGGGCTGCTCGCTCCGCCCGCGCTGCCGACCTACGCCGGCACCTGCCCTGCCCTCGTCAGCAGCCACCTCGCCGCGAGCGCGCGCAACACGGGCTTCATGTCTCGAGGCGACGCGCGCGAGTTCCTGCTGCTGGTGCCGCCGAACTACTCGCCCACGAAGCGTTACCCCGTCGTCTTCGGCTACCACTGGCTCAACGCCTCGGCGAACAGCGTGGTGCGCGACGCAGAGATCGAGAGCGCCGTCGCGCAGTTCGAGTTCATCGCGGTGCTGCCCGAGAACCTGATGAGCGGCAGCCGCAAGGCGTACCAGTTCGACTGGCCCTTCGTGGAGACGATGGCGGCGCCGAAGGAGCTCGGCTTCTTCGAAGACGCCCTCGCGTGTGTGGGCCAGCAGTTCAGCGTCGACCCGGCGCGGGTGCACGTCTTCGGTGCGAGCGCCGGCGGCCTGTGGGCGGCGTACTTCTCGACGACCGCCGCGGTGAACCGCGTGGCCTCGGTGCTCACCATCTCGGGCGGTCTCGGTCAGGAGTCGCTCACCAACCTCTGGCGCATCGACTACGCGCCGCAGCCGAACAAGTTCCCCACGCTGGTGGTGTGGGGCGGCCCGACGGACTTCTTCATTCTGAACTTCGACCAGGCCTCGAAGCGCTACCGCGACGCGCTGCGAATGGACCGGCACTTCGTCGCCCAGTGCGTCCACTCCGGCGGGCACGGCGTGCCTCCGTTCACCGCGCCGACCGACGGCGGCACCCGCTTCCCCATGTTCTGGGAGTTCTTCCGCGACCACCCGTTCGGCCTGCCGCCCAACACGAGCCCCTATCAGCGCAGCGGCCTGCCGCCGTCGTTCCCCCCGCTGTGCAGCGTGGTGCCGTAGCGGCTCGACTCAGCGCGCCTCGGCCACCACGCGAACGGTCTTTCTGGCGTCGTCGACGAGCACCTTCGACCCGCCGATGGTCTTCGCCGTCGTCTCACCCGGCTCGAGCCCACACACCGTGCGCGCCAGCCGGCCCCGGTCGACCGAGTCGACCGCCGCGTCGACGTCGAAGCGGTAGGTGAGCCGGTCGAGGCGCGAGGAGCGGTCGCCGAAGCCCAGCTCGCGCTTGAGGCTCCACACCTGCACGCCGAAGCCCGCCTTCAGACAACTCGACGGGTAGGTCGTGCCCTGCGTCACGCCATCGGCGACCGGCATGGTCACCTTCAACCCTCGCCAGGTCGCGTCGCACACGCCCGCGAACCCCTCGACTGGCACGTCGTCGAGGTCGATGCAGGCGAGCGAGTCTTGTGTCTGGTCGAACCAGGCCGCGTCGGCGGCTGCACACCGCTCGCCGCGCTCAGCCGCGCGTGCGAGGCCCAGCGCCACGTGTGGCAACTGCTCGCGGGCTTCGACGAGCGCACACGCGAGCGCTCCCGCCTCGGGCTGCGCACCGAACCCATCACCCGCGAGCAACGTGCGCAGCAACGCGAGCTGGCGTTCGCGCCTGGCATTCGAGGCGGCGAACGACTCCGGGGTCACCTGCCCAGCCGGCACCTCTTTCTCGCGCGCAGCAGCCATGGCGACGGCCCACACGCTGGCGCGCAACGACGGGTCGTTCGCGGGCCCTCGCTCGTCGAGCGCGAGCAGGTGGAACACGGTGGCGAGCGTCGGCCGCGCGCGAACCTCTTCTCGCACCAGCCTCGTCACGCGCTCGACCGCCTCGGGTGGGAGCGCACGAACGGCCCCGACCCACGCTGCAGAGACGTCGTCGTCGCGGGCAGCGCCTCGCGCGTAGAGCGCCTCGAGGGCTGCGTCGCCTTCGCGCATGCGCCAGAAGCCACGAAACGTCGCCGCCTTTCGAACGAAGGTGTCTGCCACCAGCGCGTCGAGGTCGACGGCGGCCAGCCCGAGCGGTGCGCCCTCGTCACGCACGAGCGGAACCGCGTCGGTGCTCGCGCCCGACTTGCCGTCGACGAACCACACGTCCCACTGGCGGCGGTCTCTCGTCGCGGCGACGAGGTGACGCCCCGGGTCGACGTCGATGGCGACGTACCTGCCGGTGCGCTTGCCATCGAACGACGGAAACGACGGCTGATGGGCCCAGCCCTCGACCTGCCAGGCGCCACGACACACCTCGTGCGTGACCAGGTGTGGCAGCACATCGCCCTCGAGCGCGCGCTCGGTGGCACAACGAATGGTGAGGGTGGCCTTCCCATCTGCAGAGACCAACCGCGTCTGGGCGGTGCTGCACGAGCAACCAGAAGCCAGCAGGCAACCGACGGCGACGCTCGAGAAGAAACGCATCTCGTCGAGAGTACCCGATTGCCCGCGCCAACCCTTCCGCTCGTCGCCTCGCTACTTCTTCTTCGGCGGCGTCACGGGCGGCGTCGGCTTCTTCACCGGCACGGGCGCGGGCTTCTGCGGCGGCACCGGCTTCGTCGAGGCCACCGTCGTCGGCTTCGGCGTCACCACGGGCCTGGCGACGGCGGGCTTCTTCGTCGCTGGCTTCGTCACCGGCAGCGGCAGGTCTTCGACGTCGACCTCGAGCGGCGGCGGTGGCGGCGGCGTCAGCACCTTCGTCAGCGCGCGCCCTTCGAACACGAGGGAGCGGAACGCACACGTGCCATCGAGACAGCCCAGGGCCGCGCGCGGAGATTCTGAGAACGAGTCACGCCAGTCGGTGCCCAGGCGAAGGCTCTCACCCAGCACGCGCGCGTCGCGGCCTTCACCGACGATGGCGACCAGCTCGCTCGTCATGGGGTCGAGGTGCAGCTGCAGCAGCTGGTCCTTCGTCATCGTCGGCAGCGGCGCGCGCATGTGGCCCTGCTTGTCGGGCCCCAGGTTCCACTCGAGCTCGGGCTGCCCACCCGACCCCGAGATGATGAGCGCCACGTACCGCCCGCCCGTGCCCAGCAGCATCAGCGCGCTGCGGGCTTCGGGCCTCGGCCCACGGAACAAGGCGAGCAGCGGCTCGAGCCGTGATGGCGCTCCGGCTTCGGTGTCGACGATGGCCGAGAGCCGAAGCCCATCACCCTCGACCTGCGCGTCGACGAGCGCGCGGCCCGCGGTGAGGTCGTCAGGCTCGGGGAAACGAACGCCGCCCTGCTCGAGCACCACCTTGCGGCCGCGCGACATGACGGTGACGGTGTCGGGGCCTTCGCCGAGCGTCACGACGCGGGTGGCCTTGTCGACGCGGCCGGGCGTGGTGAGCGCCTCCTGCGCGCCGTCGTCGCTCATCAGCTCGATGCCCGCGGGCCTTCGCTTCGAATCGAACCGGGCCCGAATGAAGACCGTGGCGATGATGATGGCGGCGAACGCGACGACGGCGAGCGCGACGACACGGGCGACCTTCTGCGCGCGCTCCTTCACCTGCCGCAACACGCGCCGGGCCTTCGTCTCTTTCGACGGCGCTGGCGTCGCCGTCATCGGCACCACGAGCTCGAGCTCGGCGAGAAACGCGGCCACCGACGGGTAGCGGTCTTCGGGCGCGGGCTTGAGGCAACGGGCGACGATGGGGTCGAGGCGTTTGTCGACGCCGGGCTTCTTCACCGAGGGCGGGTCGAACTGGCCGAGCGGCAGCTCTCCGGTCAGCACCTCGTAGAGCATCACGCCGAGGGCGTAGAGGTCGGCGCGCGGCCCGGCAGACTTCGCGTCGACGCGCTGCTCGGGCGCCATGTACGAGGCCGTGCCCATGGCGACGTTCGTCTGCGTGAGGTTCTGCTGCGCGACGCCGGCCTTCTCGTCGAAGCCCGCGAGCCCGAAGTCGGTCACCTTGGGAATGCTGCCGGCCTGGTCGTCGAAGAGAATGTTCTCGGGCTTGAGGTC
>JAEUJR010000349.1 GCA_016793585.1 Archangium sp. | reverse complement strand
CCCGCAAGTCCCACGGGCCGAGGCACGCACCGGGGCAGGCGACGACGACCTCGAGCCGCGTCTCGGCCAGCGCGCGCGCTTCGAGGTGCCACTTGAGGTCGTGGTACGCGCCCCACGTCGGCGGCACGTCGAAGAGGTCGGCCTCGGTCGAGCCACGGCCATCGGTGCGCGGCGCGACGGTCGCGGTCGATGAGACGTAGACGAGCCGGCGCACGCCCGAGTCTGCTGCGGCGTCGAGCACGCGCTCGAGCCGGGTGAGGCCAATGGAGCGCTCCTTCTCGAGGTCGAGCGAGAGCCGCGGGTAGTGCCCACCGAGGTGGTAGACGACGTCGATGCCCTTCATCGCCTCGCGCAGCGTCTCGGGCGCGTCGAAGTCGGCCTGCACCAGCGGCACCTTGCGTTGTCGAAGCGCCAGCACGTTCGTGCGTGCGCGGCGGCCACAGCGCGGTTGCTGGCCATCGGCCACGAGGGCGTCGACGAGGTTGAGGCCGAGGAAGCCCGCGGCGCCGAGCACGAGCGCGGGCGGACGACTGCTGACGGGAGCCGCCACGGCGTCACTCATCGAGTCGCCTCTCCGCGCGCGCCGTGGCGCGGGCCTCGCGACGCGAGCCGCACGCCGAGGCAGCGCTCGTCTCTGCGGGTGATGCGGCCAGGTGCACGTTGTGTTCGCGACGCGAGCCGCGCTCCGAGGCAGCGCTCGTCTCTTGGATTGATCCGGCCAGGTGGTTCGCGACGCGAGCCGCGCTGCGAGGCAGCGCTCGTCTCAGCGGGTGCTCCCGCCCGATGCATGTTGCGTTCGCGACGCGAATCGCTGCTGAGCCCCGTGGCATCTCTCACGGATTCGCCGCCTTCGCGAAGCGCGCCGTACATTCCTTGCGCCGCAGCTTTCCGCTCGTGGTGCGAGGCAACGCGCCGGCGCCGACGAGCTCGATGCGGTCGACCATCACGCCGAGCTCCGCACTCACCCGGCCGCGAATTCTCTCGGCGAGCCCCGTCTCCGACGCACGGCGCTGCTCGACGACGACGACGAGCGCTTCCTGATTCGTCGATTGATCATCCACCGAGAACGCGACCACGCCGTTCGGCGGTGGGTCGGCCACGTCGGTGACGATGCGCTCGATGTCAGCCGGGTGGAACTTGCGGCCCATCTTGATGATGAGCTCCTTCTCGCGCCCGGTCAGGTGCAGGCGGCCGTTCAGCAGCACGCCGCGGTCTCCGGTGAACAGCCAGCCGTCACGCAGCGCGCGCGCGGTCGACTCGGGGTCATCGAAGTAGCCCGACATCAACGTCGGCCCCCGCACGGTGACTTCGCCTTCCTGGCCCTCGTCGACGACGGCTCCCGCCTCGTTGCGAATGGCGACCTCGAGGCTGCGCAGCGGGCCACCACAGCTCGGCACCACACGGCCCTCGAGCGCGAGGTCGGCATCAGGCGCGCCCTGCGGTTGAAACGCGACGCCCAGCACGTTCTCGGCCAGCCCGTACACGGGGAGCACGACGCCCTTGCGAAGCCCAACGGGCGCGAACGCCGCCTCGAAGCGCTCGATGGTGGCGCGATGCACCGGCTCGGAGCCGTTCAGCATCGACCGCAGCGGTGAGAGGTCGAGGTCTCTGGGCTGACGCACGCGGCGCAGCACCAGCTCGTACGCGAAGTTCGGCGCCACCGTCATCGTCGCGCCCACGCGCGAACACAGCTCGAGCCAGCGTGAGGGCCGCAGCAGGAACTCTCCGGGTTGCAGCACGTGCACGGGAAAGCCCGCGACGAGCGAGGTGAGCACCACGCCGACGAGGCCCATGTCGTGAAAGAACGGCAGCCACGAGACGCCCACGTCTTTCGCGGTGAGGTGCAGCCCTTCGGCCATCAGCTGCGCCGAGAGCGCGGCGGCACGCGGGCCGATGACGGCGCCACGCGGGCGACCGGTGCTGCCCGACGAGAACTGAATGAACGCGGCGTCTCCTTCGACCGGCAGCGCCTCGAGCTCGACCTCCGAGGGCGCCGAGAGCACCTGCCACCCGAGGCCCTCTGCACGCCCCGGAGCGCACACCACCTTCGCGCGACACGTCTCGAGCAACAGCTTCGCGCTCGCGGGCAGGTCTGCCGCAAGCGAAGTCGCGGGCCAGGGAACGGGAACCGCCGTCGCGCCGAGCCACTGCGTCCCGAAGAACGAGCCGACGAAGTCGCGGCCGTTGGGGAAGAAGATGGCCACGCGGTCACCGCGCGTCACGCCTGCTTCCGACAGCGCCTTCGCCCAGCGGCGCGCGAGCGGCGCCGCGTCGGAGAACAGCAGCACGTCGGGCGTCGCGCCCTGGTGGAAGGTGAGCCACGGGCGGGCGTCGCCTTCGTGCTCCGAGAGCCAGCGCAACAGCCGCACGTCGGCCGCCGTGGCTTCGGGGCCCTGCACCCACGCGCGCGCCATCAGGCCTCCACCAGACGAACGGTGATGGCAGCGCGGCTGCTCTCGAGCTCACGACGCAGCGCCGCGCCACCGCGCAGCGCACGCAGCAGACTCCAGCTCACGAGACAGACGCCGATGAGCGCGAGCGGGCCCGAGACTCCAGAGGCGACGAGGGCGCCACGCGAAGGCCCGAAGACGCTCAGCAGTCGCAGCCCCGCGCTCGCCGTCACGAAGAGAATGCCCGCGTCGAACACGCCCCGCGACGGGAGCCGAACGCCCTCGAAGCCCGGCACCATTCTTCCCGCGAAGGCCAGCACGCCCAGCTGCCCGAACCCGAGCGTGAACGCGTGCCTCGCCGCATCACGGAGCAGCGGCGGCTGGGTGACGCCGACGAGCGCGAGCGCCTGCCACGTCATCAACACCGCCCCCGCGAGCCCGAAGGCCCATGACGCCACCATCGCGAACCGAATCAGCGGCTCGGGCCTCATGGCGGGCGCGACCTTCTGGAACGGCCGCACCACCCACACCATCACCACGATGGCCAGCGCGGGGCCGAGCCACAGCACGTCGCTCCACGCCTCGTACGGGGTGAGCGTCTTCACCAGCAGCGCGACGGTGCCGACCTGCCACGCGATGAAGCCGACGCCCTGACGCGAGCTGGGCGGGTGCGCAATTCGCATCGCGCAGGCTCCAGCCCGCAGCGTGATGCCGAGAATGCAGCCACCGGTTCCGCCGAGCAGGCCGCTCATCGTCACCAGGTCGAACGGAACTCGCGCGAGCGGCCCACCAACGCTCTGCCCGAGCTGCCAGCCGAGCAGCATCACCGCCGAGAACAGCCACCAGCTCGCGCCGCTCGTCACGAACACGGGCAGCCAGTCGGTCGGCGTGGGGCGCGCGAGGAAGAGCTGCCAGAAGAACCGCGCCCACATCGCGACGGCGGCGAGCAGCAGCACCGCTCCGACGAGGCCCATCAACGCGCTGCCCGGCAGCAGCGAACCGAAGCGACCCACCACCAGCAACGCGACGCCGCTGATGCCCGCGAGCGCGACCGACTTCACCAGCTTCGGCGACGGCGGAGTGCCGCCCATCAGCCGCGGCGCGAGGTGAAACGAGATGCCCACCTTCAGCAGCCACATGAAGCCGAACACCTGCGCCAGCGCGTGCGACTGGTGGTGTTCGACTGGCACCGGCACCTGCAGCACATGCAGCGACCACAGGTTCCACGCGCCGTTCAACGCGCCCACGAGCACCGTGAACACCACCGACGCGATGACGAAGGGTACCCAGGGAGCGCGGAGGTTCTGCGGCATGAGGCGCATGACGAAGGGCGCTGCTTGCAGATCAGGTGCCGCGGGCCCTCCCCTTGGGCACCGTCAACTTCGTTTCATTTCGGAATGAATCGCTGGTTCGTGGTGAAACGTGCGACCAGCTCGACCTGAGAGTCGTCAAGCCGGGAACGCGCGCGGCACACCTCACCAAAGCAACCGTTGCGCGCGAAACAGCGGGCGCGACAAAAGCTGCGTCGACGACGGGCACGAGGCACTGCCAGAGGGAAAGCGGTGCAACCGCAGGTCCACCCGACAGATACAACTTCCAAACGTCGCGAGAGGCGGGCATGGAATCGCCCGTCACCGCGATGAAGTGGGCCCTCGTCGTCAGCCTCGTCTTGAGTTCCCTGCCGTCGCTCGCCGCGACCGACGCTGGAGTCGTGTCGTGTGTCGAGGTGGAACAGCGCCTTGCGTCGGCGCAGCGAACGCTGGCGGCGTGCAACGAGCTCTCGCGCTCGGCGAACGCCAACAAAGAACGCTGCGAGGCCGAGCTCGAAGAGGCGGGTGAGAAGCTCAAGGCCGGCGACGCGAGGCTCGACGTCTGCACGCTCGAGCAGACGCAGCTGTGTCAGGAGGCCGCCGTCTTCGCCGCGTCGCTGCTGCAGGGCACCGCGCGCTCCATCGGCACGTGTGTTCCTCCCAGCACGCAGCAACAGCTCCAGGGGCTCGTGTCGGCGTGGGCCTCGGTGTCGAAGAGCATGGTGGGCTTCGACGACTACGCGACGGGCTCGACCGACATCTTGCCGCGCGTGAACGGCAACTCCGAGCCCGAGCGGCGCCTCGCTCGCATTCTCGGGCTCAAGGCCGGCGCGCCGCTGTGGAACCGGCGGCTGCTCGTCGCTGCGTTTCGGCTGACGGCGCCCAACACCTGGTCGCGGCTCAAGTCGCAGGGGCCGACCGCGCTCGACGGCTTCTTCGATTCGCGCGGGCCGCTGCCGGCGGGCTTCATCGAAGAGGCGAACGGTGAACACGAAGGGCCCGTCGGGCCTGCAGGGCCGCCGCTCACCGCTGCCCTGCGCATGACGTTGTCGTACCTCGAGCTGGCGAACTGCGAAGACCGCTCCGAATCGGCCGAGTGTGGGCGTGCGCGGCAGCTGCTCGAGCTGCTCGACGACGCCGGGCCCCTCATCGTGCGCCGCCGCGTCGAAGAGATGTGGGCCACGCCGTGTGATGCGCTCAACGCCGACGTCATTCGCGCCTGGCTGCAGGACTTCCCCGCGAGCGGGCGCAAAGAGAAACAGACGGCCCTCACCGAGCTGACCCGCGCCGCCACCAGCAAGCTCTTTCTCTGCTACCTCGGCGACGTCGAAGGCGACCCCTCGTACCGCGCGTGGGTGACGCAGAGGTTGCCCGCGCAGAAGCAGCTCGACGCGCGCGCCCCGGTGGCCCTCGATGCCTTCTCACAGGCGGTGCGTGAAGGTGACGTGCTCGACCGCTGCGGCCGGGCCGTGCGCGCGATGCAGCGGCTCGAGGTGAAGAACGGGTGCTCCATCGACCGGCCCGACACGCTGACGACGTTGTCGACGTGGGCGCACCAGCCGCTGCCCGCCGACGCGAACGACGACGCGCAGCTCTGTCAGAAGGTCGCCTCGTTGATGTGGAGCGGCGCTGCCGTCGAGATGCCGTCATCTCCGAGTGACGAAGTGAAGGTGAACGACGAAGGCGAGTCGGCCGTGGGCGCGCTGCGCAGGGCGTGCGACGAGCGCCAGGGCACCACGCCGCAGTTCGAGCAGTCGTTGCTGGCGCTCCACGGCATCGCGAAAGACGTGGGCGAGCCGTCGAGCGCGTCTCCGTGGCGCCTCGACGCGACGGCGACCAGGCCGCTCGAGATGGCGCGCTTCGAAGAGGCCGACACCTACGTGGGCTGGCTCTCGCACGTCGTCAATCAGGAGTCGTCGGCCGAGGCGCTGGGCCTGCCGAAGTCGCGCGCCGAGGCGTGTCGCGAACAGCAGCGCGGCGCCCGCTACGACTGTGACCTCATCGCGAACCTCGACACCACGTGGACGAGGTTTCGCCGCATCACCACCTCGTCGGTTGCGGGGCTCGGCGTCAGCATCGTCGTCGCGTTGTGGCTGCTGCGGGTGCGGCGCGCGCGAAAGGCCTTCGCGGGGCCGCTGCGGGCCGTGCGCGAGAGCCTCGGTGCGCTCGGGCTCACCGGAGAGAGCGACCCCTGGCGCTTCCTCTTCCCCTCGCGGCACGACACGCTGCTGCTCGAGCTGCCGAAGACGCACGCGTGGGAGCAGTGGGGCAGCGACGCGGTGGCCATTCTGTCGCCCGGCATGAACGCGCTGCGTGAAGCCGACGTGAACCACGCCGCCAGCGTGGCCTTGCGTGAAGGCGTGCGCGTCGTCTTCCTGCTGCACGCCGACACGGCCGTGCTCGACCTCGGCGCCGTTCGCGCAACGCTCGACTGGGCGGCGCGTGGCGGCACGCGCGCGGTGACGGTGCTGCCGCTCGCGCTCTCACGGCTGGCGTGGGCGACGAAAGACGAAGACCTGCTCGACCTCGTCGAAGCGACGACGCTGCGCGGAAACCCCTTCGAGGTGCGCGGCCCGGTTCGCAGCTCGAGCCAGTTCTGGAACCGGGAGCGCCTCGTCGCGGGCCTGCTGACCGAAGCGCGCAAGGGAAACTGGACGGTGGTGACGGGCCTGCGGCGGTTCGGCAAGTCGTCGCTCGCGCTCGAGGTCGCGCGGCGCATGACGGGGCCGTCGGCGTACGTCGACCTCGCCGGCTTCCACCACGAGGTGTCGTACGGCGAGACGCCGGCCGTGGCCGTCGAGGCGATTCTGCGCACGCTGGTGACGCGGCTCTCGGACTCGGCGACTGCGCGGTACCCCGCCGCGGTGGTGCCGCCCGTGCCGCAAGGAGCGCTCGATGCTCCCGCGCTGGCGACGTGGCTGCGCGCGTTGAGCGTGGCGTGTGGGCAGTCGAGCGGCACCGCGCCGCCGCCGTTCCTGCTCGTGCTCGACGAAGTGGAGCAGCTGCTGACGGCGCCTCCCGAGAAGCTGGGCCGCGCGCTCGACGTGATGGCGACGTTGACGGGGCGGCTGCGCAGCGCGCTCTCGGAGCCGTCGTCTCCGCACGCGGGCAGCTCGGTCAGCGTCGTGTTGTGCGCCGCGCTTCACCCGCTGCTCTGGGCGCCGCTCTCGACGCTCGGTGGGCAGAGCATCATGGGCGCGTTCCCCAGCATCTGCGTACCGGCCCTCGATGACGAAGCGGCGCACGCGATGATGCGCGGCCTCGGCTCGCGTCAGGGCATTCGGTTCGACGACGACGCGCTGTCGGAGTTGGTGCACGCCTCGCACGGTGTTCCGCTGCTCCTGCGGCGGTTGGGCACGTCGGTGCTCGAGCTGTACGACGCCGACCGCGCGCGGCAGGGAGCGCTGGGCGCGATGCGCATCGGCGTCGAAGGCGCGCGTGAGGCCATCAGGCGTGAAGAGCGCGGTGGTTCTCCGCTGCGTGTGTGGGTCGAGAGCGAGATTGCGCAGGACGACACCTCGGCGGGCGTGCTGCTGCGCGCGCTGGCGAACGGCGAGAAGGTGAAGGTCGTCACGCTCGAGAAGCTCGTCGAAGCGCAGGTGATGGAGCGCTTCGGCATCACCGGTTTGACGGCACATCTCACGCCGAACGAGCTCAAGCGCCGCGCGCAGGAAGCCGCGAGCGTGATGGTGCGGCTGCTGGCCGAGTCGAAGCTGCTCGAGGCGCACGGCGATTTGACGTCACCCGAGGCGTACTCGCTGCCCGACGGCGTGCTGCGCCGCATTCTGAAGGACGCGCGCAAGAGCGAGTCGAAGAGCGCTTGAAGCGACGGGCCCCGGACGAGACGGTGTGGCGGCCGCGCATCGAGCGGGCCGTGCGATACATCGTCGACCATCTGGCCGAGCCGCTGCGCCTCGCCGAGGTGGCCCGCGTCGCGCACGTGAGCGAGTTTCATTTTCACCGCATCTTCACGGCGCTCATGGGCGAACCCGTCGGCCGCTTCGTCACACGTCGCCGGCTCGAGCAAGCCGCGATGCTCCTGGCGTGGGAGCCTCGAGCCCCAATCACCGACATCGCGCTGCGCTGTGGCTACTCGTCGGTGTCGAACTTCTCGAAGGCCTTCTCGGCCCGGTTCGGCTCGAGCCCCAGCCAGGTTCGTGCAGGCCGGCGCACCCGTCGTTCGAGGTTCGACCCGGCGAAGCTCTTCAGTGTGCCGCCCGGGCCTTCGACGGTACGTCGCGAGGCGATTCTGAGACGCCTGGACAAGACGCTGCGGGTCGAGCGTCGCCCCTCGCTCTCGCTCGCCTGCCTGGTGACGGAGAAGGGTTACCAGCCCGCCGACATCGAACGAACGTTCGCGCGCTTGCAGCGTCAGCTGAAGGTGGCTGGTGTCGACGGGCCGCTCGATGCGTGGGGGCTCGCGTGGGACAGCCCTGCGCTGACGGGAGCCCTGCGCTGCCGCTACTACGCAGGCACTCCGGTCGAGGCGCATCAGCCCCTGGCGCCTCCGCTGTTCGAGACGGAGCTCCCCGCGGGGCGATGGGCCGTGTTCCCCTTCTCGGGGCCAGTGAGCGCCGTCGAGCGTCACTACCTCGACATCTACTCGGTGTGGCTCCCGGCGAGCGGCGCGACGCTCGATGACTTCGTTCCCGTCGAGCACTTCGTTCACGATGCGCCCGTGCGCGGCCGCGTCTCGTACGACGTGATGCTCAAGCTGCGCGACTGAAGCGCAAGCCAGGAGAACTTCTTCGCAAGGGTCGAGAAGCGGCAGTCGACCTCACGCCGGTACACCTCGGGCCTCTTCCACGGAGGTTGCTCATGGGTCGCGCAGCGTCGTCAGTCGTTCTCGTCACCGGAGCCTCGAGTGGCATCGGGCTTCACATCGCCAGAGCGCTCGCACGAAGGGGTGCGAAGGTGGCCTTCGCCGCGCGCCGTCGTGAGACCCTCGAGCGAGAGGTGGCCGCCGTCGTCGCCGATGGAGGTCAGGCCATCGCCGTGCCTCTCGACGTCACCGACGCCGCTGCGGCCACCCGAGCCGTGCAGCAGGTCGTGGAGCGGTTTGGGCGAGTCGACGTTCTGGTGAACAACGCCGGGAATGGTGGCGAGCTGGGCTGGTGGGCCGACGCTCCGCCCCAGGTCGCGCGGGAGCAGTTCGCAGTACACGTGCTGGGGGCCGAGCACATGGCGCGCGCGGTGCTCCCGGTGCTGCGGGCGCAGCGCGGAGGCGTCATCGTGAACTTCGCCTCGACCGTCGGCTACGTGCCGATGCCGGGCGCGGCCATCTACTCGGCCGCCAAGGCCGCGGTGAACGCGTGGTCGATCGCCCTGCGCACCGAGCTCGCCCCAGAGAGCATCGACGTGCGGGTCTTCTCGCCGCCCCACACCAGCACCGAGGCGGGTGAGCGCTGGCCACTCGCGCTCCCGAAGATCTTCGAGCCCGCCTGGGTGGCCGAGGCCTTCGTCTCGTTCCTCGACTCGAACGCCGCGCGAGCGCT
>JAEUJR010000333.1 GCA_016793585.1 Archangium sp. | reverse complement strand
TCTGCGAGCCGCCGGCCTTCACCGTCACCACCCAGCGCCGGCCGCCGTGCACGACGTGCGAGCGCTCCTCCTGGGTGTACGGCTCCCAGGCGGGCACCACCTTGCCTTCGTCGACGACGACCTCGGCTTCGGGCGCGGGCTGGGGAATGCGCTCACGCACCTCGAACGTCGCCTCGCGGTCGAGGTTGTTCGCCACGTCGATGACGATGTCGTGCAGCAGCTCGGTGGTGGCCACTACCTTGTCTCCCGAGCGCGCCTCCGAGAACGAGGTGTTGCGCGCCACCTTCACGGCCTGCTCGACGCCGAGTGACAGCTTGAAGTCTCCGCCCGGCGGTACCGACGGCAGCGTCGTCGTCAGCACGTACTCACCTGCGACGTAGACCTCGACGGGCCCGGGCAGCAGTGGAGACGGCAGCGGGTTCTTCACCATCGCCACGCGGTACACCTGCGGGTCTTCGCGCGGCACCACCACGTAGCGAACGTCGCCCGTCGCGGTGCGCGTGTTGACGGGCACCGAGTGCCAGGTGCCATCGGAGGGGACGTCGACGGTGGCGTCGGTCGGGTACACGTAGTCGTACCAGCCGGCCTCCGTGCGCACGTCGCTGGTGCCCTGCGGCGCCGACAGCGTGTACAGCTCGTGGCCCATGCGCTCGGCCGACTCGACGACGGACAAGACGTCGAACGGCGCGCTCAGGTGCAGCGCCGAGAGGGAGTCGATGAAGGCGCGGCGGCGGTCGACCGGCGTGAGCTGCCCGCGCGTTCCTTCCGCAGGAGAGCTCAGCCGCAACGACGCGTAGAGCACCACGTCGAGCGCGGCGCTCGCGCCACCCTCTGACGAGAGCAGGTCGGCGACGCTCGAGGCCGTGTCGGCGCGTGACTCCTTCGCCATCAGCCGCGCGGCGCCGCCGGCACCCGGCCGCATGGCCGACATCGCCGGCGCGGGAGCCGATGCGGGCATCGGCGGCGGCATCGCGTCACGCCGAGCGGCCATCTTCTTCGGAGGCGCGGCGCGCTGCCGCTCGACCGCTTCTTCTTCGCGCAGCACTTCGAGGTCGTCGGAGTCGGCCATCGCCTCGGCCGGCGCCGCGCCGTACGTCGCGCCCGGCCCGCCGACCATCACCGGCGACGGCATCGAGGGCAGCGGCGCGAGCTCGAGCGCTGGTGGGTGCCACGTCGGAATCACGGGCTGCGCCGCGCGCGCCTGCGAGAGACCGCGGTCGAAGTCGTGAAACAGCGACGCCGCACCCTGCGGTGGAGGCCTGAAGCCGCGCTTCGACGGCGGCGGCGCCTGCGCGCGCCCAATCTTGATGGCCGACAGCTCGGGCAGCTCGGTCCACGCCAGGGGCGAGGCCGTCGACAGCTTCAGCTTCACGCCGCGCCAGTCTTCACCCGAGCGCTGACACACCATCGCGCGCAGCTGCAGGTCGGCCGAGCGGCAGTCGCGCGACATGCGGCACTGGTACGCAGGCGCCCAGCGCGCACCGAGCACGAAGTACTCGAGCACCAGCGTGCCGCCCTTCGCGGTCGAGCCCGGCAGCACCTGCACCGTCACCGACTTCTTCAGCTCGTCGGGGCGAACGTTGGTGGCCGTCGAGGCGAGCGCGATTTTGCGGTTCAGCTGCCCCTGCGTCTCGAGCAACTTCTTCTCTTCGGCGCGCAGGCTGCGCAGCGACTCCACCCGCTTGAGTGACGAGTCTTCGAGCAGCGCCTCGAGCGAAGCGCGGGCGAACATCGGCGACGGCGAAGGCGGCTTGCCCTCTTCGGGCGGGGGCCGTGGGTTCACCGCGACGCTGCTGAGCTGCCCCAGCTCGTGCTCGAGCTGCGCGATGCGGTCGCGCGTCAGCTCGAGCTTCGCCTGCGTGGCCTCGAGCTCTCTCTGGTCGGGCGGCTTCTCGGGTGTTCCTCGCGGGGGCGCGTAGAGGCCGATGCGCACGTTCGACAACACGACGGCGCCGCCGGGGCTCTCGACTCGGGCGCGAACGGTGTGGTCGAGCAACGAGAGCGGCAGGTCGGCGATGAGCAGCTCAGCCGGAACGCCGGTGGAGAAGTCGAGCGCTGCCGTGCGCCGAACCGTCGCGCCGCGGTGGAACAACGTCACCGTCTCGACACGGGTGTCGATGGGTTTCATGAAGTGCCCCTCCTTCGAGTCCCGCGGAGCAAACCACGGTGGCTTCGCGACGTCTCAGGCGAGTGAAGTGTTCCACCCGCTGATGCGAAGGGACTGCGAAGCGAGCATCAACTGCGGCGCAGCAGGTGAAGCAGCCTGGCGAGGTCTTCGATGCTGGCCGCCTTCGTCAGCGCGTCGAAGGGCACCAGCACCCCGGTGACGTCTTCGATCTCGAGCGCGAGCACGGCGAGGCCGAGCAGCCCGATGCCGAGGTCGACGTGGAGCAGGCTCTGGGGCGTGATGCCATCGAGCGGCCGTTCGGTGCGGCGCGCGACGAGATGGCGAATGACCTGCAGCTCGGGCGTCAGGTCGAACGAGGTGTCTGAAGAAGCGGCGGCGTGCATCACGGCTCCAGCGGAGGTCGGCCGTGGGTGGAACTCGCACCACGGCCGGCCCATTCCCCGCCCGGCGTGGGTCTGCGCCTGTGTCGGGCGACGTGCCCCGGCTTCAGCCCACCACGCCGTCGAAGAACCCGTACCCGCCGGGAATGAAGTAGTCCTTGCCGCTCTCGAGCCCGAAGGCGTGCAGCACGGTGGCCGCGATGTCCTGGCTCTTCGGCGCGCGCGTCACGGCGTCGCCGGTCTCTTCGATGAGCGGTACCGGCACCCCCATCGGCGAGCCGTTCTGCGTCTCGTCGTAGCCGCCCACCATCTGGTTCCCGATGATGGAGCCTCCCGACAGAATCGCGCACGTCGCGGGGTGGTGGTCGCTGCCCGACTTGGGGAACGTGCGGCCGAAGTCGCTGAAGACGTAGACGAGCGTCTCGTCGAGCAACGTCTTGCCGGCCTCGGCGCCGGGCGTGAGCGACATCTCGAGCAGCAGCCGGCCGATGCCCTCGAAGGCGATGCGCAGGTGGTTGGTGTGAATCTGTGGCCCGTTGCTCGAGTGCGTGTCGAAGCTGAAGTTCGAGATGCTGGTCGCCCGCAGCGACACCGACGTCACCAGGTTCGACTTGAGCAGCTTCAGCGCGAAGTCGTAGTTCGCCAGCGACGCGCCCGAGCCGCAGCTGTCGGCCGAGCCGATGCATGCCGTCCAGTTCGTCGGGTAGCGCATGTCGCGCATCGCGAGGTACTCGTACCCGCGCACGCCGCTCAAGATGCTCAAGATGTCGCGCGCCACCGTGCGGCTCGCGCCTTTGTACGTGTCGTAGAGCGTCTCGAGCAGCGCATCGGTGCCGGGGCTCGAGATGCCTTTGCGAGAACGCGTCGCCGACAGCGCGTACGCGTCGGCGGTGGTGAGCGGCAGCGTGCCCGTGCCCGCGCTGCCGTCGAAGAAGACGTCGGGCTGCATGGTGCGCGCGCGCAGGCCCTTCCACGACCCATCACGGCGGTCCGAGAGCGTGGGCTCGACCGACGCGTCGTTCGTCACCACCGTCGGCGCCGCGATGCTGGGCAGGTTCAAGCTCGCCGGAGACACGCCGCTGATGGTGACGTTGGGAATCGCCCGGTCGGGAAAACGTTTCGCCATCGCCGCCGCCACGACGGCCTGCACCGAGGGCGCGCGAAAGTTCGCTCCGGCGACGCCACAGAGGCCCGCGACGATTCCAGAGAAGTGCGACGCCGTACCCTGGTCGGCGCCCATCAAGACGGCCGAGCGCGCGTAGAGCCGGTACGCCGGGTCGGCCCACGCGTAGCCGTAGGGCCGGTGCTGCTGCGCTCCGCCCGAGTTCGCCACCGCGCCCGTCGCTGCGCCCGGGTTGTCCCAGTCCCAGAAAATCGGACCGCGCCACTTCCGCCTCGGGCCTGGCTCGTTCAAGTCCACGGCCGACCTGTCGAAGTTCTCGACCTGCGCCGGCGCGTAGCCCCATGGAATCAACCCGCCCGACGGCGCGGGAATGAACTTCGTGATGCCAGCGGCAGAGAGGGGACAGAAGAAGGTCTCCCAGTGCAGCCCGCCGTCGAGCCAGATGGCGAGCAGCTTCGTCGGCTTGCCCATCATCGTCTGCGCGCGGGCCTCACCGAGGCCGAAGCGCTCGAGCAGCGCCAGCTGGCCCACGCCCAACCCTGCTTCGAACAGCTTTCGTCGCGAGAGCTTCATGGTCAGTAGAAAATCCAGTCAGGGTGGCGAATGAACGACGAGCAGAGGCCGACCCACGCGGCCTCGGAGTCGGCCTTCAGCGGCGTCCACACGGTGGTGTACAGCTCGTCGACGGCGGCGTCGGTGGCCTTCGTGCCGTGGAAATGCAGGAACCAGCGACGAATCGTCAGCTTCACGTTCAGCTCATCGGTCGCGCGGGTCGTACCGGCGGGAAACAGCGCGACGTTGCCCATCTTGGCGAGCCCCAGCCGGCACCAGCGCTGCGAGACCTGCGTGAGCGTGAGCACGAAGCTGGGGCCGACGGTGAGGTCGCTCTTTCGCTGGCCGAACGACGAGCCACCGCCCAGCGCCTGGAACCGGTCTCGTGGCGCCTGCTGCCTGGGCGCTGGAATCGCGTCGTTCGGCTGCAGCGGGTACGCCTCGTCACCGCGCGGCTCGGCCATGGTGATGCCGTACTCGCTCGCAGGAATGAAGAAGTCGGCGTGCACCAGGCCAAGCTGCTGGTACAGCGCGCGCTGCACCTGCTCGGGCTTGAGCCGCGCGACGCGGGCGGCCGAGAGGTCGGGCTGCGCGTTTCGCGGCTGGGCGGTGAGCCCGCGCACCCACGCCTTCACGTCGTCGACCGGCAGCGTCGCCGTGCCCTCGCGCACCAGGTCGGCGTAGCTCTTCGTGCCGATGGGCATCTGCTTGAACGCGCCCTTGCCCTGGCCTTCGAGCAGGCGAACGAACTCGCTCGCGTCGGGGTCTCCGGGCGTGATGAGCGCGGGGTTCGCGACGACGAGGTTCTGAAAGCTCGTCACCGACGACCAGTAGGCGCGCACGCCGGTGAGGTGACAGCCCTCGCACGAAGGGGCGAGCGCCCGCATCACGCGCACCGTCTCGTCAGAGGCCTCGCCACACGCGGCCTGGGCCCGTCGGGTCGCGACGGGAGCCGCCTCGTTCTCTCGGGCACACGAAGCCGCCGTCACCATCAGCAGGAGCAGCGCGCGCATCAGAAGCCCCTCCCGAACAGCGGCGACCTGGTGAGCGTCTTCACGAACGGGCGCACCTTGCGCTCGCCGCCGATGAACTGCGCGGTGAGCCTGTCGAGGTAGCCGGTCTCTTTCGCGGGGTCGATGTCGCGGCCGAGCACGAGCTGGTGCAGGTGCCGCACGACGCAGCGGTCGTACGCGCCCGAGGCCAGAATCAACTTGCCGAAGCCGAGCGGCCCGTTGGTTCCGTCGCTCGTCTGGTTGAGCAGCGTCTGGTCGGGCGGCAGGAAGTCGATGAAGACGGTGAGCGGGTTCGTGTCGACCTGCGCCTGCGTCAGCGGCGTCATGCGCGTCTCGGCGGTGTACCAGCGGTTCCAGTGCGAGAACGGCTCTCCGCCGTACGGGTACACGCCGCGGCGCCACTGCGTCGGCCAGGTCCACGTGCCGATGTCGGGCAGCACGTAGAACGCGCCCCAGCCCTCGAACGACTGGCCCGTCTTCGCGAAGCGCTTGAAGTGAATGGCCGCCGGGTCGATGCGCTTGTGACAGTGCTGACAGGGCCCCTCGGTCGCGGGGTCGCTCTTGTAGGGGTTGAACGTCTGGCCCGAGGGCGGCGCGAGCACCTCACAGGCGAGCTGTTCGAGCAGGCGCGCGGCGCGCAGGCGTTCGCGTGGCTGGCCAGCGAGGAAGCCGAAGCTGGTGAGCATGCCCGCGGCGGGCAGGCCCTTCATGGGCCCGACGTCGGAGCGCGGGTCGTAGTGGTAGCTGCGGTCGGCGATGAAGACGCGCGAGACGGTGGGCAGGTCGAACTCGCGCCAGCC
Organism: Archangium sp.; assembly: GCA_016793585.1. Next base: position 597 of record JAEUJR010000333.1, on the reverse strand, counting down.
GTTGGGGTCGCCGTCGGCGTGCAGCGGGTCGTGCAGGGCGGTGCCGAACTTCTCCGGCTTCCACCACGAGTCGTCGCGCAGCATCGTCTTGTCACCGGCGTAGGAGCCGAGCATCACGTAGGCCGAGACGGTCTTCGTGGTGCCGACGAGGGTGCTGCCGGTGATGAGCTGGTCGAGCGGCTTGTCGTGCCAGCCGAGGTGCGCGAACAGCCGCGCAGACTCTTCGGCGAGCTGACGGCGCTGGCCGTTCTCGTTCCAGCCGACGTAGTCCTCCCAGCCAGAGTACTGCTGGTAGTCGGCGTGGCAGTTCACCGCGTTGGGGCCGCAGCCGCAGGAGCCGTTCGGGCCGAGGTTGCAGTCACCATGCGGGCCCGCGTCGCGGGTGTTCGCCGCCGAGCCGACCAGCGTCACCAGGGTGCCGGGCGCGAACCACGGCTCGAGCGTCGTCTCTTCGGGCACCCCACCGTCGCGCGTGACGTTGCTGCAGACGCGCGGCTTGCCGTCGGCCGAGAAGCCGTCCCAGTCGTCGCGCGCGTAGGCCCACTTGCCGGCGTGTGGAGACGTGGAGGGACAGCGCTGAAGGCTGCGCTGCATCTG
>JAEUJR010000321.1 GCA_016793585.1 Archangium sp. | reverse complement strand
GCCACCGTCACCGTCGGCGTCACGGCCGTGAACGACCCGCCCAGCGCGGTGAATGACACCTTCGGCGTCGTCGAGGGCACGACGAACAACTCCCTCGACGTGTTGGCGAACGACTCCTTCGCGCCCGACACGAACGAGCTGCTCACGGTGACGATGGTGAGCACGCCGGCGAACGGTACCGTCACCATCGCGCCAGGAGGCACGGCGGTGCGTTACACGCCGAACCCCGGCTACAACGGCAACGACAGCTTCACGTACACCGTCAGTGATGGCGGCGGGCTGACGGCGACCGCGACGGTGCAGATCATCATCGGGCCCGCGAACGATCCGCCGGTGAACGCGGTGCCGATGGCGCAGACCGTCGCCGAAGACAGCACGCTCGCCTTCAACGCGGCGGCCATGCGCGCCGTCGCGGTGAGCGACCCCGACGCGGCCAACCAGCAGATTCAGATCTCGCTCTCGGCGACGAACGGCGCGCTGACGCTCAGCACCACGACGGGCCTCGTCTTCACGGTGGGCGACGGCACCAACGACGCCTCGATGACATTCCTCGCCACGCTCGTGCAGGCGAACGCGGCGCTCGACACCCTCTCCTTCCGGCCAACCGCCGACTTCAACGGCATGGCCTCGCTGCGCATCGTCACCAACGATCTCGGCAACACCGGCGTGGGCGGAGCGCTCAGTGACACCGACTCGGTCGCGATCACCGTCACGCCGGTGAACGACCCACCGACGGCCACGACCGACACGGCGACCATCGCCGAAGACTCGATGAACAACGCCATCGACGTGCTGGCGAACGACTCCATCGCGCCCGACACCGGGGAGTCGCTGCGCATCACCGCCGTCACCCAGCCGATGAACGGCACCGCCGCGCTGGCCATGGGCGGCGCGAGCGTCACCTACACGCCCAACGCCGACACCTTCGGCACCGACACCTTCACGTACACGATCACCGACGGCAACGGCGGCATGGCCACGGGCACCGTCACCGTGAACGTGCTGAATCAGAACGACCCGCCGACCGCCACGCCCGACGTCTTCAGCGTCGCGCAGGACAGCGCCGACAACGTGCTCGACGTGCTCGCCAACGACACCTCGGCCCCCGACCCGATGGAGACCCTCTCGATCGTCGTCACGTCTCCAGCGGCGCACGGCCGGGTCGTCATCGCGCCCAACGGGCTGCTCGTTCGGTACACCCCGACGGTCGGCTACATCGGCCCCGACTCCTTCACCTACACCGTGCGCGACTCGAACAACGGCATCGCCGCGGCCATCGTCTCGCTCACCGTCGGCGCCGACAGCGATCGCGACGGCCTGTCCGACAACGACGAGCTGGTGGCCGGCACGAACCCGAACGATCCCGACACCGACGACGATCTCATCTCCGACGGCGTCGAGGTGAAGGTGGGCATGACCGACCCGCTCGACGATGACAGCGACGACGACGGCCTGCTCGATGGCAACGAAGACGTCGATCGCAACGGGGTGAAGGCGGCCAACGAGACCGACCCGAAGAACGCCGACACCGACGGCGACGGGTTGCCCGACGGCCTCGAGCGCGGGCTCACCGTGCCGCAGGGGCGCAACACCCGCCTCACCGTCTTCAAAGCCGACGCAGACCCGGCCACCACCACCAGCCCGCTGCGCCGCGACACCGACTCGGGCGGAGACAGCGACGGCACCGAAGACGCGAACTCCAACGGGCGCATCGACGAGGGTGAGACGAACCCGAACGACGGCTCCGACGATCGCCAGGACGCCGACCGCGATGGCCTCACCGACGCCGCGGAGCGCAACGCCGGCCTCGACCCGAACGACGGCGACAGCGACGACGACGGCGTGCTCGACGGCGCCGACGGCATCACCGACACCGATGGTGACGGCCGCATCGACGCCTTCGACCCCGATAGCGACAACGACGGCATCTTCGACGGCACCGAGACGGGCGCCACCGAGCAGACCCTCAAGCCGCGCGAGACCGACGTGTCGAAGGGCTTCTTCGTCGCAGACGCCGACCCGAACACCACCACCAACCCGAAGATCGTCGACAGTGACGGCGACGGGCTGAACGACGGCGCCGAAGACGTGAACAAGAACGGCCGCGACGACGAGAACGAGACCGACGCCTCGAAGGCCGACACCGACGGCGACAAGATCGACGACGGCGTCGAGAAGAACGGCATGAACCCGACGAACCCCGAGGTGGCCGACACCGACGGCGACGGGCTGGTCGACGGCGACGAGGATCTCGACCGCGACGGCAAGCTCGAGCCGGGAGAAACGGACCCGAACACGGCCGACTCCGATGGTGGTGGCGCGAACGACGGCGTCGAGCGGCAGCGCGGCACCAACCCGCTCGACAAGTTCGACGATCTCGAGGCGCGCGGTGGCGGCGGCTGCTCGCAGTCGCCCACGGGTCTGCTGCTGGTGGGCCTGCTGGTCTTGTTCGCGCGGAGGAAGCGGCAGGCGGGGCTGGTGGCGGCGGCGGTGCTCGCCCTGCCCGTCTCGGCGCTCGCGCAGAGCGCGGTCAACACCTCGATCGACGTGCAGCGCTTCAAGGCCGGCTCGGGCAGCCAGGACTTCCTGAACCTCGACTCGGCGCGCGTCGCGCCCCACATGACGCCCTTTGGCGGCGTCTTCATCGGCTACGCAGACGATCCGCTCGTGCTGGGCACGCCTGGCGGCCGCGACGCCGTCGTTCGGCTCGTCGACGATCTCACCTTCTTCGATCTCTCGGTGGGCCTGGCGCTGAAGGATCAGTTCGAGATCGCGCTCGCGATGCCGATGTCACTGGCGCGTGGGCAGGAGCTGACGGCGCTCGACCCTTCGCTCGGCTCGGCCATCAGCGGCTTCTCGGCGGGCGATCTGCGCATCGTGCCGAAGTACGCCTTCTTTCCGCGCGACCGCGCGTTTCAGGTCGGCGTCACACTGCCGATCTCGCTGCCGACGGGCAACGCCGCGGCCTTTCGTGGCGGCGGGCCGGTGCTGTTGGCGCCGCGCGCGATGGCTGAGCTGACCTTGCCGATTCTGCGGCTCGTTGCGAACGTGGGGTTCGTCTTTCGCACCGCCGAACAACGCCTGCTCAACCTGAAGGTCGGCCAGGAGTTCACCTGGGGCTTCGGCGGCGAGTTCCCCCTGTTCGGAAACCAGAACACGCTGCTGCTGCAGGTGTCGGTGACGGGCTCGGTGGGCTTCTCGGGCTCGGGTCAGGCCGGCAACCCCGTCGACGCGATCGCCGGCGTGAAGTACCGAATCGGAGATCGCTTCGCGATCGAGCTCGGCGCCGGTGGCGGGTTGACGCGCGGCTGGGGCGCTCCCCGGTGGATGGTGGTCGCCGGCATCTCGTATCAGCACACCCCGTTGCCGTTCTGGCAGCAAGCACCGGCGGTCGAGACCGCGAAGGATCAGAAGGACCCGAAGGGTGAGGTCGACACGTGGGCGGTCGCTCCGTCGAAGCGCGAACCTGTCGTGAAGCCCACCGAGCCCTCGAAGCCTGCGCCTGCGTTCGCCGACGCCGACAAAGACGGCGTGGCCGACGCCGACGACAAGTGCCCGGGTGAGAAAGAGACGATCAACGGCAACCTCGACGGCGACGGCTGCGCTGATCCCGGAGACGGCAAGGTGGCGCTCATCGGAGGAAAGCTGCAGCTGCGCGCGAAGCTCGACTTCCAGGCGCGCAAGGCTCAGCCCACCGCGGCGACCGAGAGCGTGCTCAAGCAACTCGCGCTGCTGCTCAAGGCCAACCCCGGCACCCGCATCAAGCTCGACGTCTTCGTCACCGATCAGGGAAGCCGGAACGAGAGCGAGTCGATGTCGGAGCAGCGCGCCGCGTCGCTGCGCGCCTTCCTCGAGAACGAAGGCATCGCGCCCAGCCGCATTCAGGCGACGGCGCACGGCATGGAGCGCCCCCTCGACCCGAGCAGCGTCGAAGTGAACGTGTACTGAGCAGCGCCCCGAAAGCGACCTGCCGCCAGGCTCACGGGGACGGCAGCAGGGGCAGCAGCGACTTGAGATCGGAGTCGGTGAAGTACACGCCCGCGCCGACGAAGAAGTCTCGCCCCGAGATCAGCTTGTTCGTCAGCGTGTCGCGGTTCGTGTTGTTGAGCGCATCGTCGACACCGACGTTCACGTAGACGTGCTCGAACGGCGTGAAGCGCAACGTCGCGCGAATGCGGGGCAAGGTGAGCTGCTCGACCGAGAAGTTGAACGCGTCGACCTTGATCACGAGCGCGTCTTCGAGCCAGCGCGAGTAATAGAAGAACTTGATCGGCACGTTGAGATCGAGCCCGACGCCACCGGTCGACTCGATGATGCCGAGGCGCAGCGTGAGGAACGAGTACCGCTTGGCGAACTGCGCCGAGAACTTCAGCGTCTCCTTCGTGCGCACCTGCTTCTGCACCGCAGGCTCGCCGGCGCCGGGCGGGTTGTTCTGCACGAGCACGGTCTCGACGCTGCCGCGCGGGTCGTCGACGGCCTCGATCAAGTAGTACTTGTCGGGCTTGGGCATGAGCCGGCCCGAGACGAAGATCTTCGCGGCGCCCTGGTTCACCAGGTAGTCGGTGCGAACGCCGACCTCGAACTCCATGCCGGTCAGCCGACCGGCGAAGTCAGAGACGTCTTCGATGGTGTCCGACAGCTTCTGGCCGAGGCGCTCGTTCGCGACCAGCGCGCCGACGGGGCCCTTGCCCTCTTTGATGTTCTTCGAGACCTCTTCGATGTTGCCGAGCGTGCGGTCGAGCTTGGCGAGCGTCTCCTTCACGCTCGCCACGCCGCCTTCGACCTCGCCTTCGTTCTCACCCACCACGCGCTTCACGGTGGCGATCACGTCGCGCACGTCTTTCGAGATCACGTCGAGGTTGGTGACGATGTTCGAGATGCTCGCCTGTTCCTTCGTGGTGATGCGGCGCACGTCACCCGAGATGCCCTCGATGTTGCCGAGGATCTGATCGAGCCGCGTCGAGGTGTCTCGCACGGTCTTGTCGACGGCGGCGGTGAGCGTCGTGAGGTTCGCGAGGATCGACTCCAGCGAGGCCTGGCCCTTGTCGCCACCGAGCACGTTGCGCAGCGACTTCGTCACCTGCTGCACGTCCTGGGCGATCAGCTGGAGGCTGCCCATCACGGCCTCCATGCCGGGCGCGTCGAGCACGCTCTTGATCTCTTCGCCGTTCTCGATCGGCGGAAACTCTTCGGTGCCGGGCGCGAGATCGATCAGGTAGTCGCCGAGCAGCGACTCGGAGCGCTTGGTGAGCGACGCGTTCCGCCGAACGCCGATCTCCTTCTTGATGCGAATCGTCACCTTGGCGCGCAGGCCGACGAGCTCGATGCCGATGATCTCGCCCACGGGAATACCGGCGATCTGCACGCGCGACTTCTTGCCGAGGCCGCTGGCGTCTTTGAAGAACGCGTAGACCTCGACGGCCTCGTCCTTCTCCATGCCGCCCTTCTTCGAGAAGGTGAGGAAGCCGAAGAGAATGCCGAGGGCGGCGATGACGAGCAGGCCGACGCGAAACGGGGTGAAGACCTTCTTCACAGGGACACCCACCCTACCCGAACGCGACGTTGGCGCACGTCAGTTCTTCCCGAACCAGGTCGAGAGAAACAGCTTCACGGCGGGGTTCTCGGAGTGCCGCAGCACCGACGGGTGTCCCTGATCGACGATGTGCCCCTGGTAGAGGAAGGCGATGTTGTCGGCGACCTTGAAGGCCGACGCGATGTCATGGCTGATGACGACGCTGGTGACGCCGAGCTCCTTCTTCGCGTCGAGGATCATCTCGTCGACGTAGTCGGTGGTGATCGGGTCGAGGCCGGTGGTGGGCTCGTCGTAGAGCACGATCTTCGGGTCGAGCACGATCGCCCGCGCCAGACCGACACGTTTGCGCATGCCGCCCGAGAGATCGGCCGGGTACTTCTCTTCGACGTTCTTCAAGCCGACGATGCCGAGCTTCTCTTTCACCAGCGCGCGAATCTGCTCCTCCGCCAGCTCCTTGCGGTGTTCCCGCAGCGGAAACGACACGTTCTCGAACACCGTCATCGAGTCGAAGAGTGCTGCGGCCTGAAAGACCATGCCGAACTTGCGCCGCATCTTCTCGAGGCCTTCGGCGCCGAGCGGCACGATGTCTTCACCGTCGATGATCACCCGGCCGGAGTCCGGCTTGAGCAGGCCGATCATGTGCTTCATGAGCACCGTCTTGCCGCTGCCCGAGCCGCCGAGAATCACGAGCGTGCTGCCGGCTGGCACGTCGAGCGTGATGCCCGACAACACCTCGTGTGACCCGAACGACTTGTGCAGGTCCACGATCTGAATCATCGGCTGCTGTGGAGTCGAAGCCATGCGCTAGTGGAGAAGAACGCCCACGAAGTAATCGAGCACGAAGATGCCGAGCGCCGAGAGCACCATGGCTTCGGTGGTGGCCTGGCCGACGCCCTTCGCACCGCCGCTCGCCCCGTAGCCCTTGAAGCACGCGACGAGCGCCACGTAGAGACCGAACACGGCGCCCTTGATGAGGCCCTCGGCGATGTCTTCGGGGTCGAGCCACTGCTGCGTGCGCGAGATGAAGGTGCCGGCCGTGACGCCCTTGACCGCGACCGACACGAAGTAGCCGCCGCCGACGCCCGCGAGATCGAAGATCATCACCAGCATCGGCACCATGATGAGGCCGGCGAGCACGCGCGGCACCAGCAGGTACTGAATCGGGTTCACGGCCATCGTCTCGAGGGCGTCGACCTGTTCGGTCACCCGCATCGTGCCGAGCTCGGTACACATCGCGCTGCCGGCGCGCATCGTCACCATGAGCGCGCTGAACACGGGCGCGAGCTCACGCGTGATCGTCAGCGTCACCGTCGGCCCGACGAGCGACTTGGCGTTGAACATCTCGAAGGCGCGAGCGCTCTGGTGCGCGAAGACCATGCCCGAGAAGACGCCCGTGAGTGCGACGATGAGAATGGAGCCCACGCCGACGAAGTCGAGCTGGGCCATCAGGTTGGCGACGCGGAATGGCGGGCGAACGGCCCAGCGCAAGACGTCGGCGAGCAACGAGGCAAGGCCACCGATGTCTTCGACGGTGCGGGTGATCGAGCCGCCGATCGACTCCACGGCCTGAGCGAGCGCGTTCGGGCGCTTCGGTGGAGGCTGCACCTGGGTGGTGTCCGTCGACATGAGGCGCGGGCACCATACTTGGTTCCCGCCGTGCGCCCTCGACATTCCACCGGGTCGAACGGGCGAGCCTTGCGGCCGACGACGAGCATGCTACTTGCGCCCGCAATGAATCCCCCGAGCGCGATCCGAGTCGGCGGCGAAGTCGACGCCCATTGCAACAAGTGCGACATGAACCTGGCGCACACGATCCTCGCGATGGTCGGCACGGCGATCAAACGCGTGCAGTGCAACACCTGCCAGTCGCAGCACATGTTCCGCGGCGCGCAGCCACTGCAGAAGGCGACCTCGTTCGCGGCACCGAAGAAGTCGTCGACGTCGTCGGCACCCGCTCGGCCCCGAACGCCGAAAGCAGAGGTCGTGGTGATCGGCTTCGACGAGCTGCTCAAGGGCAAGGACCTGACGAAGGCGAAGAAGTACTCGATTCGGGAGACGTACAAGGTCGACGAGGTGGTCGATCACCCGACGTTCGGGTTCGGCATCGTGAGTGCCGTGCGCGTCGACAAGGTCGACATCACCTTCAAGGCCGACGTGAAGACGCTCGTGCACGGCAAGGGCGATGGCGCGCAGAAGCCCTCGTTCAATCAGCTGCACCCGGGCGCGAAGCCCGCGGCTCCGGCCGAGGGTGAAGCTGCGGCGCCCGCGCCCGAGACGCCCGAGAGCTGAGATGGAGCGCATCGATCTCGCCGAGAAGTTCGCGCGAATCGACGAGCACTGGCGGCCGAAGGTGATCGCCCAGCTCAACGGCCAGGAAGTGAAGGCCGTGAAGGTGAAGGGCGTGTTCCCCTGGCATCGGCACGAGACGGCGAGCGAGCTCTTCCTCGTCGTGCGCGGCACCTTTCGCGTCGAGTACCGCGATCGCGTCGTCGAGCTGGGCCCCGGTCAGCTCACCGTCGTGCCCGTGGGTGTCGAGCATCGAACCGCCGCCGACGAAGAAGCCGAGGTGTTGATCTTCGAGCCGGCCGAGGTCGTCAACACGGGTGATGCTCCGGTGTCGGAGTTCACCGCGCCGAACGGCGTCACGCTCTGAGTCGAGCCATCGTCGCCACCATGTCGGGCGGCAATGGCGCTTCGGCTTTGAAGTTCATCTCAGGAATTTCGAGCGAAGCAGCGTGGAGCGGCGTGCGCTCGAGCACCACCGCTTCCCCCTGCCCGCCCAGATCCTTCTCGAGCAATGGCTGCCGTCGCCCGTACTGGTGATCGACCAGCAGTGGATGCCCCTTGGCCATGAGGTGCACCCGAATCTGGTGTTGCCGCCCCGTGAGCGGCTCGCACGCCACCAGCGTCGCCTTCGCGAACGTCTCGACTGGGCGAACGAGCGTGCGGCTCTCTTTCCCGAGGAAGCCCTCGGGAGCGACCTTCATCTTCCGCTTCCGGGCCTCCATCAGCGGCAGATCGATGTCGAGCGGCGCACGCACCACGCCCTGCACCAGCGCGAGGTAGGTCTTCTTCACCTTGCCGTGCTCGAAGGCCATCGAGGCCTGCCGATGCGAGTCTGCGTCGAGGGCGAGCAACAGCACGCCCGAGGTATCGCGATCGATGCGGTGAACGATCATCACGGGCCGCCCGAGCTGCTTCGCGAGCGTGTCACGCACGCACGGCCCTTCGACCTCTTCACCTGCGCGCCCGGGAATGACGAGCATGCCCGCGGGCTTGTCGACGGCGATGAGGCCCTTCGAGCCCTCGGGCGTGAGCAACGTCAGCACGGTCACTCGAGCTCGGCGGGCTGCACCACCGACACCTGACCGTACTGTTGAACCTTCGGAGCCAACGCTTCGGCGTTGCCAACCAGCACGATCACCCGCTTGTCCTCGAAGAGGTGTTTGCTGGCGGCGACCGCCGCGTCCTTCGCCGTCACCGCGTTCACGCGATCGCGGTATGCGCTGATCCAGTCTTCCGGCAGGCCGTAGTGCTGCACGTCGGCGACGGCCCCGGCGACGGCTTCGTTGGTCTCGAGCCGCGCGGGATAGAGGCCGGTGATGTAGCGCTTCATGGTGTCGGCCTCGATGGTGGTCGGGCCCTTCGCGCGCATCTTGGCGATCTCACCGAGCGACACGTCGATCAGCTCGTTGATGCTGTCGGTCTTGGTGAACGAGCTGACGAGGAACGTGCCGGCGCCGCTCATCATGTCGAACGAGCTGCTCGCGCCGTACGAGAGGCCGCGCTTCACGCGGATCTCGCGAATGAGGCGCGAGGTGAAGCCACCGCCGAGCACGGCGTTCATCACCATCAGCGGAAAGTGGTCGACGTGGCCTCGCTTCACGCCCGCCGCGCCGATGCGCATCTGCGCCTGCGTCTGCTCGGGTTTGTCGACGATGATCACCTGGCCCGCCTTTGCGGGGCCGTCCCAGTCGGGGACGAGCGGCGCGAACTCAGGCCCGCCCTTCCAGCCGCCGAAGACGCGCTCGGCGACGGTGGTGATGCGATCGACGTCGATGTCGCCGACCACGTAGAGGTGCCCCAGGGCCGGGCTGAGGCGGGTGCGGTGGAACTGCACGAGGTCGTCACGCGACATTGCCTCGAGCGACTTCTTCTGCCCGAGCGTCTCGTGGCCGTACGGGTGGTTGCCCCACATCGCGCGGGCCCAGGCGCGTTCAGCCAGCGCGCCGGGGTCGTCGAGCTCGTTCTGCAGCTGCGCCAACGTTCGCCGTCTTGCCAGCTCGATCTCGGCGTCGGGGAAGTCGGGTGACAACAGCACCAGCCCCATCAGCTCGAGCATCGCCTCGAGGTGCTTCGACGGGCAGCTCAACGAGACGAC
>JAEUJR010000603.1 GCA_016793585.1 Archangium sp. | reverse complement strand
CCGACGTAGGCGATGCCCGACACGGCGAAGAGCGCACCGATGATGAGCGCGAAACCAGTGAAGACGACTCCGAGGCGCATGGGTCAGGTCCCCGAGGGAAGAGTGAGACCGCGAAGGTTGGGCACGCCCTGCTCACGCCAGCCGGGCGGGCGGCCATCGGATCCCGACGCCATCGTCGAGATGCCAGGGCGGGTCTGATTGATGGGCGCGTTCTTGTCCCACGCGTAGTCCTTCAGCTCGGCCACCGACGCCGAGAACGTCTTGAAGACTTCACGCGAGGAGGCGACTTTCAGCTCGAGGCCGATCGACTTCGCCAGCTCGACCGCGCACTTCCACAGCGGGTGCGAGTCGCCCTTGGGCGGGTAGGCGCGGCGAACGCGCTGCACGAGGCCGCCTTCGTTCGTGAAGGTGCCTTCGTCTTCCACGTGGCTCGACGCGCCGATGACCGTGTTGGCTGCCGCGGTCACGCCGTTCTCGTTGGTGGCGATGACGGCGAAGTGCTCGACCTTCGACAGGCGCTTCACGAACACCACTTCGTCTTCGGGCACGTCGGCGCCGAACGCGAGCAGGTTCTTCACCGAGCCCTTGTCGAGCTGCGCGGTGAGGTCGGCGAACGGCTTCGCCTCGAGGCCCAGGCCCTTCGCGATCCACTCCAGGCCCTTGCGGTTCGGGTTCTTGTCGGCCGTGATGAGGAAGTCGTCGGCTTTTCCACCCGGGCGGCCCGACACGTAGATCGTCTTCACCGACAGGCCGTCGCGCGCGAAGGCGAGGGCGGCCATGAGATCTTCGTTCGAGAACGTGGGCGAGACGACGACCGCCACGCTCGTGCCCTTCAGCTTCGCGCCGAGCTCACGAACGGCGTCGGCGAAGTGCGTCTCCTTCGCATCGGCGCCCTTGCCGACGAGCGACTGGAGCACGCGCTTCTGGTTGATCGCCTTGTACGAGAGGCGGCCACCATCGCAGAGCCACGACTTGTTCACGGCCTCGTTCTCGCGCGGGCGGTAGCGGTACGTGTCCTGGCCCATGAAGTCGGCGAACGTGTTGCAGCCCCGCGAGCAGCCCGTGCAGATGCTGGGCGCCGCCGAGAGGAACCACGCACGCGCGCGGAAGCGGAAGTCGCGGTTGAGCAGCGCGCCGACCGGGCAGATGTCGACGATGTTCGCCGAGTAGTTCGACTCGAGCTTGCCGTAGTGCGGCGCCACGTCGACGACCTCGTGCGAGCCGCGGCCGAACACGCCGAGCTGCGGCGCCTTCGCGACCTCTTCCATGAAGCGCACGCAGCGGGTGCAGACGACGCAGCGCTCCTGATCGATGACGACGTGCTCGTTGAGCACCTTGCGCTTGTTGCGCAGGATCTTCGGGCCTTCGAGCCGCGAGGGCTTGAAGTCGTACCGCATGTAGTAGTCCTGCAGCTTGCACTCACCGGCCTGATCGCAGATCGAGCAGTCGACCGGGTGGTTGAGGAGCAGGAACTCCATCACCGACTTCTGCTGCGCCTTCACCTTGTCGGTGTTCGTCTTGACGACGAGGCCTTCCGAGATGGAGTGCTGGCACGACGGCACCAGCTTCGGCGCGTTCGAGACCTCGACGAGACACATGCGGCAGTTGGCCGCGATGGTGAGGCGAGGGTGGTAGCAGTAGTAGGGAATTTCGCTGCCGACCGACTTGGCGGCCTCGATGAGGTTGGTGCCGGGCTTCACGATGGCTTCCTTGCCATCGATCGTCATCGTCACCATGCCGGGGTTCTTCGGCGGCGGCGGGCCCGGAGGCGGCGCAGGCTTCGGGGCTTCGACCTTCTTTTCCTCGCTCACTGCTCGACCTCCCCGCCGATCATGTTGATGGTGTCGAAGGTGGGAATGAGGTCGGGCAGCATGCGCCCCACGCACATCTTCGAGAGCCCGCTGAGAATCTGGAAGCCGGGCGCGCGCACGTGGCACTTGTACGGGCGACCCGAGCCATCGCTCCTGAGGTACCAGCCGAGCTCGCCGTTTGGCGATTCGGTCGCGTGGTAGATCTCACCGACCGGCACCGGCACGCCCTCCATGACGAGCTTGAAGTGCGCGATCACGCCTTCGATCGAGCTGTAGACGTTCTCTTTCGGCGGCATCGCGATGCGCCAGTCGTCGATCATCACCGGGCCGGGCGGCATCTGCTTGAACGCCTGGCGAATGATCTTCAGCGACTGGTGCGTCTCGAGCACGCGCAGGTAGAACCGATCGAAGTTGTCGCCGTTGTTGCCGAGCGGCACCGAGAAGTCGAGCTGGTCGTACGCCCAGTACGGCTTTGCCTTGCGCACGTCGTAGTTCACGCCGTTGGCGCGAATGCAGGGGCCGGTGAAGCCGAAGTCGAGCGCGTCTTCGGTGGTGATGACGCCGGTACCGCGCATGCGATCGGTGAAGATGCGGTTGCGGGTGAGCAGCTTGTCGGTCTCGTCGAGCAGCTCTTCGAGCTTGATGAGGCTCTTGAGCACCTTCTCTTCCCAGCCCGCGGGCAGGTCGCGGTTGAGGCCTCCGATGCGGCCGTAGCTGGTGGTGAGGCGCGCGCCGGTCAGCTCGGTCACGCGATCGGTCAGCAGCTCGCGCGCCTCGATGGCGTAGAGAAAGGCCGAGAAACCACCGAGCTCGAGGCCAGAGGCGCCAATGGTGGTGAGGTGGCTGGCGATGCGGTGCAGCTCGGCGCCGATCACGCGAATGTACTTCGCGCGCTCGGGAATCTCGATGCCCATCAAGGCTTCGACGGCCGAGAGGTAACCGAAGTTGTTGGTGAGCGACGCGACGTAGTCGAGGCGGTCGGTGTAC
>JAEUJR010000315.1 GCA_016793585.1 Archangium sp. | reverse complement strand
CTCTACGAAGCGCCCGCCACCGTGCCGCCGCAGCTGCGCGCCGTCGTGAAGCAGACCCGCGCCACCATGTCGAACGCGGCCGACGTCGCGCCGGCGCCCATCGTCGACACGCCCATCGCTCCGCCTGCGCCTGCGCGTCCGCCTGATCCGAAGCGGCTTCGCTTGATGGCGTTCGGGCTCGTCGACTCCGGCATCATCGACCACATCGGCGGAGCCACGCGTTACGGCGGCTCCGTCACCGCCATGTGGAAGTTCACCGAGCGCCTTGGCGTCGGGCTCGACTGGGGCGTCACCGGCCATCGCGCCGTGCCGTCACCAACGACGGCCGTCTCGTCCGTCTCGATGCCGATCCTCGCGGTCGCCACGCACAGCTACGTGTTCGGTCCGTTCGCCATCTGGCCCCGCGGCGGCCTCGGCCCCGAAGTCACGTGGACCGTGTCGCGCCAGAGCGTGCCGGGAGAACTCTCCACACTCACGGGGGCTGGACTCCTCGGCGTCGATGTGAGCGCAGGTACGCAGGCCTTGACCTTCGTCTTTCGGCTCGAGGCTCTCGCGCGGCTCGGGCGCACCCAACTCACTGAATTGCCTGGAGATCAGATTCTCTGGCGGCAACCGGCGGTTTCGCTCCACGCGGGCATCGGGCTCGCATGGGAAGGACTTTGAGCGGTCAGGGCATTCCAGATGAATTGACGGCGGGTGATGACGACGAGGCATGCGTCAGACGACTGGTGTCTGGCGACCTGCGTGCGCTTGGTCCTCTCTACACTCGCTACCGGGGAGTGGTGATGAACGTCCTTCGACATCAGGTCCGAGAGAGCGAGCTGGACGACCTGTGTCAGGAGGTCTTTCTCACCTTCGCCAAGGTCGCAGACCGGCTGCGCCCCGGCGTGTCGGTGAAGTCGTTCCTGGTCGGCATCGCGGCGAAGAAGGGGAAGAAGTCGGGCGTGGTCGAGTGGGTGCGCTCGCGGCTCGTCGACCGCAACGTCTCGAAGGAAGAGCGCACGAGCTCGCCGCAGCTGGCCGTCGACGCGGGCCGTGACGCCGAGCGGCTGTTGTCGAAGCTGCCCGAAGAGTGGCGCACCATCATCGTGCTCAACGTCGTCGAAGGGTGGACGGCGGAGGAGATCGCGGCGTCGCTCGGCGTGAGCCCCAACACCGTCTTCACGCGGCTGCATCGCGCGCGGCAGAAGATCAAAGAGCTGACCGAGAGTGAGGGGCGGTCGTGAGCGAACAGCTGCCCCAGACGAACGACCCCTCGTGGGATCGGTTCGCCGAAGACTTGAAGTCGGCGCGCGCTCCGTTGGCGAAGCCGCCGTCGCCCAACGAGGTCGCGCGACTGTTGCAGCGCGCAGAAGCGGCCGAGAACGAAGCGCCGGCGTGGACGCGCCTGGTGTTGCCCCTCGGAGCCGCTGCCGTCGTCATCGCTGGTGTCATCGGTTTCCTCGCGCTGCGCAGTGAGCCTGAAGTTCCCTGGACGGCGAAGTCCGTCGTCGCGTCGGGCGCCTCCACCACCGGCAACGTGACGGAGACCACCGCTGACGGTCGCGCGCTCTTCGCGGTCGGCGACGACACGGTCGGCGTCGGCCCAGGCACGCGCCTCGAGATTGCGTCGGCAAGCACGAAGGCGACGCGCGTCGTGCTGACGAAGGGCTCGGTTGCAGCGCATGTCGACCCCGCGCGCGGCAAGCGCAACTTCGATGTCGAGACCCCGCTGGGCCGCGTGCACGTCGTCGGCACCATCTTCCGCGTGAAGGCGAACGACGACGAGCTGACGGTCGAAGTGCAGAAGGGCACCGTCGAGGTGACGCACGGCGCGCAGACGTCTCGCGTGACGGTCGGGCAGCGCCTCGTGGTGAAGGCTGGTGTCGCGACCATGGGCGCGCGTGACGAGGCGGCGTTCGATGAGCTGAGTGACAAGCCGGTCGTGGCCGTCGTTCCACCTGCTCCGGTGGAGCCGGTCGTCGAGCAGCCCGTCGTCGCTGAAGAGCCCGAGCCCGTCGCCGTGAAAGAGGAGCCGACGAAGAAGAAGTCGGTGCCCGCCTCGAAGCTCGCTGATTGGCGTACGCGCGCGGCTCGCGGTGAGTGCGGCCTGGTGATGACCGAAGTGAAGAAGTTCCTCGGGCAGTCGCCTGACGACGTGCCGGCCCGCATGACGCTCGCCGACTGTCAGCGCCGCACGGGAGACAAGTCGGGCGCGGTCGACACGTACCTGAAGGCCTCGGCAGGCAAGGGTGCTGACGCCAACCGCGCGACGCTGATGGCAGCCTCGGTGCTGCAGGACGACCTCTCGCAGCCGGAGCGCGCCATCAAGCTGCTCGACAAGTACCTCTCGCGTGGCGCCGAGTCGCGCGAACTCGAGGCGAGCGTGATGGTTCGCAAGGCGCGTGCGCTGCA
Organism: Archangium sp.; assembly: GCA_016793585.1. The sequence continues at coordinate 2,519 of JAEUJR010000315.1, read as the reverse complement.
GGCGACGGGGAAGAAGGACCAGGCCCGGGCGGTGGTCGAGTTGGTGATCAAGAAGTTCGGAGACACCTCGGCGGCTCCGCAGGCGCTGCGACTTCGCGATTCGCTGGATTGACTCGCGACCGCCTCACTCGCTGGATTGACTCGCTCGTTCGTCGCGGTCGCTTCGGCCGTGGTGACGCAGTGACGAAGACGGCCTCGCGACCGCCTCACTCGCTGGATTGATTCAGTGCAGCGCTTTGAGCTCTTCAGCGACGACCTGAAACGGCTCGAGCCTCAGCTCCAGGGCCTGCGCGCTCCACAGCAGCTCGTCCTTCAGCGAAGCCGAGGCCCACGGGTTCGTCCGCGCCGCGTCGAGCGCAGAAGCGATGCGCACGACGTGCAGCAGGTCGTGCTCCTTCGCGGCCTGCGGGTTCTGCACGTGGTGTTTCATGCACACGAACGCGATGGGCCACGGCATGCCCCATTCCTTCATCAGCAACGTGCCGAGCTCGACGTGCGTGTCGTCGATGAGCCGCTCCAGCACGCCGGGGTGAAGGTCGGCGGCCAGGTCGCCGTCCTGCACCATCTCGCCGCACAGCTCGAGCGCCACCACCTTTCCGAGGTCGTGCATCAGCCCCGCCAGGTACGCCTCTTCGGGGTTGCCGCGACTGAAGGCCTTCGACAACCACCGGCTGCTCGCGGCGACGCGGGGAAACGTGTGGGCCAACGACGCCCAGCGCTCGCGGAAGCAGTCGTGAATGTCGCGTTCGTGCTCCTGCAGCAGGCTCATCGTCGCGGCCGCCACCGCGATGTTGCCGATGGCCTTGAAGCCCAGCCGCACCGCCGCTTCCTGCACCGTCGTCAGCTGCACCCCGCGTGAGAACGCCATCGAGTTCGCCACGCGCAGCACCTGCGCCGAGACGACCGCGTCGAGCCGAATCGTCTTGATGAGCGCGCGCATGTCGCACTCGGGCGACTCGATGAGGTTGAGAATCTTCGCAGCGACCGCGGGGAAGGCGGGCAGCTCGAGGTTGGCGTGGTGGGCGCGTTCGAGCAGCACCGTGCGCGCGTCTTCGAGGTGCACAAAGTCCTCCGGCCTGGGCTGCAGCTCGGGGTGCGCGGCGGCGACGGCCCACGCCTGGTAGTCGAAGTCAGTCACCGGAGCATCGGGAAGCAGCACGTGAGCGCCCATGTGTGTCTCGCGGTTGCACCCTGCGTGCCCCTGCGATCGACGTGGATCGATTGATCGCCGCGAGGGTCGCTTCGACTCGTGAGGGCGCAGACGACTGCGAGCCCTGCCCGCCGCTTGAGGGCGATCACTTGCAGTCTCGTGCAGCCTCTGCACAAAGGACTGTCGTGACTGGCGCGGCCGACAGCCTCGAGGAGCTGCTCGCGCGCCTCGCCGATGGTGACCGCTCGGCCTTCACGCCCGTGTTCCAGAGGCTGTGGGAGCCGACGCTTCGCCTCTGCACACGCCTCATGGGCAATGACGCCGACGGCGCCGACGCTGCGCAGACAGCGATGGTGAAGATCCTCGAGCGGGCGAACGCGTACGACCGCTCCCGACCCGCGCTTCCGTGGGCGCTGGGCATCGCGAGCTGGGAGTGCCGCACGCTGCTCACCAAGCGCTCACGCCGCAACGAGACCACTGCCACTCCTGTCGTGAGCGACGAAGGTGGCGCGGTGGAGGAGCAGGAGCGCCGGTTGCTCCTCGAGGCGGCGATGACGGCGATGGGCACGTTGTCTGAGGCTGATCAGCAGACGTTGCTGGCGACGTTCTGGGAGTACGCCACGCCAGTCGGTGGTGCGACGCTTCGTCAGCGCCGGTCGCGCGCGCTCACGCGGCTCAAAGACGCGTTCAGGAGGCTGTATGGACTCGATTGACCTCTCGACGCTCGAGCGCCGCGCGCGGCTTCGCTACGAGGCGACGATGTTCGTGCGGGCGCTGCTGGGCTTTCTGCCCGTGCTCGGGTTGGTCGCGCTCGCGACGTGGCTCAATCGGCGAACGACGTCGGCGGCGGTCTTCGGTGGCGTGTTGTTCGCGACCGGCGTGGTGGCGTTGTGGCGAGGGCAGTTGTTGGCTCGCGCGGTGCTGCCCGGCGTTCTCTCGGGGTTGTTGCCGCTGGTCTTCGCCATCATCGCCAACCGCGGCCACGCCTGTGCGTCAGGTCACTGCTCGACGTACTGCCTGCCCGCGTGCACCGCAGGTGGAGTGCTCGCAGGACTCATCGTGTCGACCATCGCGCAGCGACGAAAGCTGGGCCTTCCGTTCCTGCTCGGAGCGAGCGCCATCTCGATGCTCACCGGCGCCATGGGCTGCTCGTGCGCGGGCTCGTCCGGCATCATCGGCATGGCCATCGGCTTCGGTGTCGGCGCGGTTCCCATGACGGCTCGTGCGCTGCTCAAGCGCTGATCAGCGGCTCGAAACCGCGTCACCTGCCTCGGGACACGGCAGGTACACCGAGCCCTGCGCCGTCACCGTCACGTACACGCGCAGGTACGACGCGTGCGGGTACACGCCAGTCACCGCGATCTTCGAG
>JAEUJR010000305.1 GCA_016793585.1 Archangium sp. | reverse complement strand
GTATGCACTCCAAGTTTTTCCGGTGGCTATGTCGGAGGGGTCACACCCGTTCCCATCTCGAACACGGAAGTTAAGCCCTCCAGAGCCGATGGTACTCCGCGGGAAACCGCGCGGGAGAGTAGGTCGCTGCCGGATCTTTTTTGCCCCTGCACCGGGAAACCGGTGCAGGGGCTTTTTCTTTTGGCCCGCCGTGCCGGCTTTCCGGAACGGTTCCGGGCACTTGTGGCCATTTTCGGCCCGCCGGATGATTGACGGCCCAGGCCACCACGTCTATCGTCGACGCCTTGAGGGTGCGTTGTCTGCACCCATTCCGCAGTTCTCCCGCGTTCAACGGTCCGGATGAAGAAGCCCACGGTCTTCGGCAAGTACCTGCTGCTCGAGCGCCTCAACGTCGGCGGCATGGCTGAGGTGTTCACTGCCAAGGCCTTCGGGGTCGAAGGCTTCGAGCGGATTCTCGCCATCAAGAAGATCCTCCCGACCATGGCGGAGGATGAAGAGTTCATCACGATGTTCATCGACGAGGCGCGGATCAGCGTTCAGCTGAATCACGCCAACGTCGTGCACATTCATGAGCTCGGCAAACACGACGACGCTTACTACATCGCCATGGAGTACGTGTCGGGCAAAGACCTGCGCGCGCTCCTGGAGCGGTTCCGGCGCAGGCGCGAGATCATGCCGACGGCGATGGCCGTCTTCGTCGCCTCGAAGATGTGCGAGGGGCTCGACTACGCCCACCGCAAGAAGGACGCGCGCGGGCAAGAGCTGCACATCATTCACCGCGACGTCTCGCCGCAGAACATCCTCCTCTCGTACGAAGGCGAGGTGAAGATCATCGACTTCGGCATCGCGAAGGCCGCGAACCGAAGCCAGAAGACCCAGGCCGGTATTCTCAAAGGCAAGTTCGGCTACATGAGCCCCGAGCAGGTGCGTGGGCAGCCGATCGATCGTCGCAGCGACATCTTCGCCGTCGGCGTGACGCTCTACGAGATGCTCACGGGCGAGAAGCTCTTCGTCGGTGAGTCGGACTTCTCCACGCTCGAGAAGGTTCGCAACGCCGAAGTACCGCTGCCGCGGCAGTTCAACCCGAACATTCCGGCGGGCCTCGAAAAGGTCGTTCTCAAGTCGCTCGCTCGCGAGGTCGAGGATCGCTACCAGTGGGCCAGCGATCTGCAGGAAGATCTGATGCGGTTTCTGCTGGCCGGCGACGCGATTTACTCGGCCAAGCACCTCTCGGCGTACATGAAGGAGGCCTTTGCCGAAGACCTCTATCGTGAGGCCGAGAAGATGGAGCGCTACGCGTCGGTCTCCCGCCCGGAAGATCTCGAGTCATCAGGGGTGACGGCCGGCCCCAAGAAGAAGCCTGCCGCTGCTGCGCCTGCCGCGCCGCCTCCTCCAGCCGCAGCCCCCCCTCGCAGTCGCCCGCAGTCGGTGGCCGTCGCGGGTGGAGCGGGTGCGGTGGCCATGGGCCCGCAGAACACGGCGCTCAACATTCCGCCTCCGTCGGCCGAAGAGCTCGCCGAGATGGATGGTTCGGCTGATCGCACCATCATCATGCCGGCGGGCAGCAAGGCCGAGGTCGATCTCAAGACAGCCATCGGGCTGCCCTCGCCCTTCAACAAGCCGCAAGACGAGAGCGCGCCACCGAGCGGGCGCCAGCAGCTTCGCCCTGCGACGGCTCGCGCTCCTTCCAACGCTGGCACCGCGACCACCCATGACAACCTGTCGGGTGGAAACGGCTCGACGCTCAACGCACTCGCCGGCAGCGCACGCTCCGTCGACTCCACCGTTCCGCCCAGGGGCCCGCCGCCCGGCCACGAAGACACCGGCAACGACCTCAAGCCGATCGAGATGACGGGCTTCCGGCCCGCCCTCGACGTCGACGAAGACGGCAATGAGATTCCGCCCCCCCAGGAGATGGGGAACGAGACCCTCGCGCCATCCAGGCCGAGCAGGCCCAAGGTCGTGATCGGTGATGCGCCCGTCAACGGGGCCACCACGGTCGGCCCCTCTCCGCTCGCGGGTGGCGTCAACGAGACCATCGCGCCCTCGAGCACCCGAGCGTTCCAGACGGGACACGACGGCGACGAGCCCGTCGAAGATGGCGGTGAAGAAGAGGCGCCGCAGGCCGAGGAGGCGGAGGAGGTCGAGGCCCAGGGAGACAGCACCGCCGAACGCCCCGCCATCAAGCAGGAGCGTCGCCGCGCCACGCCGGCCCCACGCGCCGCTCCGAATCGTCGTCAGCCTGCCAAAGGCAAACAGGCTTCGTCTGGCAAGAAGCCTGGCGTCATGATTGCGATTGGCGCGCTCGCGGTGATTGCGGTGTTGGTCGTTGGCGCCGCAGTGGTGAAGCTCACGGCGGGCAACAAGGCCAGGCTGCTGGTGCTCGTGAAGCCGAAGGTTCCGTTCATGGCCGTCATCAACGGCAAGAACTACGACGGCTCACAGGCGATCGAGCTCGACCCCGGCAAGTACACGGTGATGATCAAGCCGACGAAGAGCGGCTTCGCCCGCCAGCAGTTCATCGTCGACGTGGTCGCCGGTAAGATCAACCAGGTCGATCGCACCCTCGAGTCCGATGCTCCGCCAGACAAGGGCACCGAGCCGGCAGGCACTGAGCCGAGCGGAACCGAGCCAAAGGGCACCGTTGCGACCAACGACCCCAAGGGTACGGAGCCCAAAGGCACCGACCCCAAGGGAACGGAGCCGACTGGTACGGAGCCCAAAGGAACCGACCCGAAGGGCACCGAACCGAAAGACCCGCCGAAGCCTGCGGTCTGGTCGGCCACGATCTCGACGAGCGAACCCGGGGTCGAGATCTTCCTCGACGGCAAGTCACGCGGCACGACTCCCGATCTCAAGCTGTCGGACCTCGCGCCGGGCAAGTCGTACAAGGGCTCGGCGAAGAAGGCTGGCTACCTGACCGAGAGCTTCACGCTGGAGAACAAGGCCGCCGAAGCGATGGTCTCGCTCTCGCTGGTGATGAAGCCCGAGCCCGCTCAGGTGACGAAGGACCCCGAGCCGATCGCCAAGAAGGACCCGGAGCCGATCGCCAAGAAGGACCCCGAGCCGGTTGTGAAGAAGGACCCGCCGCCGAAGAAAGATCCTCCGCCCAGGAACGATCCACCCCCGAAGAACGACCCGCCTCCTTCGAAGAACCTCGCCAAGGGCAAGCTGAAGATCGCCTCCAACCCGACCAAAGCTGCCGTCATCATCGACGGCAAGCCGACGGGCCGAGACACGCCAGTTCTGCCCGCGAGCCCGATCGAAGTCCCAGTGGGCAAGCACAAGATTCAGTTCAAGCTCAACGGGAAGATGTCGCAGGTCTACGAGGTGAACGTCGTCGAAGGCGACAACCCCGTCATCAAGGGCGAGATCCCCCAGTAGTTCGTCGTACCTGACGCGATGCTCCGTCGGCCACGGCTTCCCGTGAGGCCCCGCCTCATGGCATAGGCCGATCATGCAGACCGCGCCGACTCCCGCCTCCGCGACCAACACCGCTCCCACCAGCGCTCAGCCCTTCAAGTACCCGCTCGAGCGTCAGTTCGTCGAACCCGATTGGACCCGTATTCCCGGGTACAAGACGGTCACGAAGCAGGAGTGGGAGAGCGCCGTCTGGCAGCGGAAGAACTGCGTCAAGAACCTCAAGGAGCTTCGCGCGACGCTGGGCAACCTGCTCCCCGAGGCGCTGGCGGCGTCGATCGAGCGCGATCAGCGCGAGCGAGCGACCATGTCGATTCTGCTCACGCCGCACATGATCAACACCATGAACATGGACGATCTGTGGGGCGACCCGCTGCGTCGGTACATGCTCCCGGCGTTCGACGATCGGCACCCGACCTACGCGAACCACCCCAAGGCCAGCCGCGACTCGCTTCATGAAGCCGAGATGTGGAAGGTCGAAGGCCTCACCCACCGCTACCCGACCAAGGTGCTCGCTGAGCTGTTGTCGACCTGCCCCCAGTACTGCGGGCACTGCACCCGTATGGATCTCGTGGGCAACGACGTGCCGCAGGTCGAGAAGCTCAAGTTCACCGTCACCCAGCCCGAGCGCTGGCAGCAGATGCTCGAGTACCTGCGCAAGACGCCGACGGTGCGCGACGTGGTCGTGTCAGGCGGTGACGTGGCGAACGTGCCGATCGCGCAGCTCGAGGCCTTCGTGAGCCAGCTGCTCGACATTCCGAACATTCGCGACATTCGCCTGGCCTCGAAGGGCCTGATGGGCATTCCGCAGCACTACCTGCAGGACAACGTGATGGCGGCGCTGGAGCGCATCGCGAAGAAGGCGTTCGAACGCAACGTCGACCTCGCGCTGCACACCCACGTCAACAACGCCAACCAGGTGACCCCGTTGCTGGGCAAGGCCGCGCGCAAGTTGCTCGAGGTTGGCTTCCGCGACGTTCGCAACCAGGGCGTGTTGCTGCGCGGGGTGAACGCGACCTCGAAGGACCTGCTGGAGCTGTCCTTCATGCTCCTCGATCACGCGCGGATCCTCCCGTACTACTTCTACATGTGCGACATGATTCCCAACTCGGAGCACTGGCGAGTTGCAGTGTGGGAGGCGCAGAAGCTCCAGCACGACATCATGGGCTACATGCCGGGCTTCGCGACGCCACGAATCGTCTGTGACGTGCCGTACGTGGGCAAGCGCTGGGTGCACCAGGTCGCCGAGTACGATCGCGAGAAGGGCATCTCGTACTGGACGAAGAATTACCGCACGGGCATCGAGTGGCAGGATCCCGAGGCGCTCAACCGGAAGTACGAGTTCTTCGACCCGCTCTACACGGTGCCCGAGTCTGGCCAGCAGTGGTGGCGCGATCAGGCGAAGGCGGCCCTGCAGTCGCACCCCGTGCACGCCTGACCGACCGGGGCTCCTCCCGTCTTCCGGTGGTGACTGGTGCTGAGGTAAGGCCGAACGCGTGAGCTTCGACGAGCAGCAGACTCCCGCGACGGCAGATCTCACACCCGTGTCGCGGCGCGCCGAGCTCTTTCCCGACGCCACGGATGAGCAGTGGAATGACTGGCGTTGGCAGATGCGTCACTCGGTGCGTGACGGTGCGCGCCTGGCGCAGCTGCTGAAGCTCACCGACGACGAGCGGGCCGGAGTCGCCGAGACCGCGAAGATCTTCCGCCTCGGCATCTCGCCCTACTACTTGTCGCTCATCGACCCGGCGCACCCGTTCTGTCCGGTGCGTATGCAGGCGGTGCCGGTGAAGGCCGAGGCGCGCAAGCGGGTCGGTGAGCTGCGCGACCCGCTCGGAGAAGACCCGCGCCGGCCCGTCGAGGCGATCGTTCACAAGTACCCCGATCGGGTGCTGTTTCTCGCGCTCGATACCTGCTCCGTCTACTGCCGGCACTGCACACGGCGGCGCATCACGAACGGCGGAGAGGCCGAGCTGAACAAGGCCGAGCTCGAGAAGGGGCTCGAGTACGTGCGCACGCACCCGCAGGTGCGCGACGTGTTGTTGTCGGGAGGCGACCCGTTTCTGCTCTCGGAGGAGCGGCTCGAGCAGATTCTGGCGCCGCTCCGTGCGATTCCGCACGTCGAGATGATTCGCATCGGCACGCGCATTCCCGTGTGTCTGCCGATGCGGGTGACGGAGTCGCTCGCGAAGCTGCTCCGAAAGTACGCGCCGCTCTTCGTGGTGACGCACTTCAACCACCCGAAGGAGATCACCGCCGAGGCGAAGCGGGCCTGTGAGCTGTTGGTCGATCACGGGGTGCCGGTCGAGAACCAGGCCGTGCTGATGCGGCGGCTCAACTCGAACGCGCGGATCATCACCGAGCTCAGCCACGCGTGCCTGAAGATGCGCGTACGCCCGTACTACCTGCACCAGATGGACGTGGCCGAGGGGCTCGAGCACCTGCGCACGCCAATCGAGGCGGGCGTGAAGATCATCGAGCAGATGCGCGGGTGGACGACGGGCCTTGCGGTGCCGCACCTTGCGGTCGATCTGCCCGGCGGTGGCGGGAAGGTGACGTTGCAGCCCGACTACGTGCTGGAGCGGAAGCCGACCGAGACGATTCTTCGCAACTATCGCGGCCAGCCGTACGCGTACCCAGAGCCGGAAGAGACCGATTGTTCGTGCCCGTACGATGACGTGTGGCGTGCGCAGCGGCGTTGATTGCGCAGGTGGGTCAGCGCTTGCCGGACTTTCCCGTCGACCTGGTGGCGGGTGCCTCAGCGGCCTTCTCGACCGCGTCTGACTCGGTGGCGGCGTTCTGATCGTTCTCGAAGTCCTTCGGCAGGCCCTGCTCGACCACCGGTGTCGCGTTCTCGCTCTCTTCGAGGGTGACCGGGTTCTCCTCCGAGATGCCGCGCTGAATGACGATCTCCTTGGGGCCGCCGGCCTTCTCTGCGGCGGCCTTTTCTGCCGCGGCCTTCTCCTTCGTCTCGAGCGCCTTGTTCGCCTGTCGTACCTGGTCGGCCTGCTCGCGTGACCGGTTCATCTGGGCACGCGCCCACTCCTTCGAAGAGACGCCGTACTTGTCGAGCACCTTCTGCTCGGCGGCGGCCTGATCACGAATCATCTGGGCGCGCTCGTCGCGCGACAGCTCGGTCGACTTCTTGTTGCCGTACTTCGCGGTGACCGCGGCGGTCTCTTTCGCCTGCTCGCGTTCGATCGACGCGGCGCGCTCGGCGTCGAACTCGTCGGGGGCGAGGGTCAACGACAACGCGACGGCGAACGAGAGCGCGACCATGTGGCCTCCGGCGAGAGCGGCGGCTCGAGTGTAGCCACCTTCACGTCACTTGGGGCAGCTCGAGCACGACTCGCCGAACTTCGCGCAGTCCTCCTGCGAGGTGACGCACTTCTTCTGGAAGTCGGCGCGATCGGGCGCCTTGCCCGCGATGTCGCAGGTCTGCTTCGACAGGCCGCAGGCCTTGTCCTTCACCTGGCAGAAGTCCTTGCAGGTGATGTCGCTGCGAGTGCGCAGCTCCTCGAGCTGGGCCGAGAGCTGGTCGATCATCTCGTCATCGGTGCCGGCGACGGTGGTGGTGGTGGTCTTCGGGCAGCCGGTCAGGCCCGCGATCGAGAGGACCAGTGCGCAGGCGAGGAGGACGAGTCGGTTCATGCGCCAGTGTGTAAGCGGCCTGTTCGGACTCGACAAGAACTTCACCGGCCTGTCGGTCACGGTCTGGTTTCAGCTGGTGCTTCGATGGTCTGCCGCCACCAACGGGTCAGATCGGCCTTCCAGTAGAACCACGCCGAGAGCGCGAGCACGACGACGATGGCGAGGCGGCGCAGCCAGGTCTCGCGGGCGTAGGCGGGTGACTCCACCTCGGCGCGCTCGGCGTCTCGAATGCGCTGCCGCAGCACCGGCGCGTGGGTCGTCAGGGCGCGCAGGGCCGCGACCGTCGTGCCGGCGTCGCCCGCCGCCCGCTCGAGCGCGGCGTGCAGGGCCTCGGCTTCGCGAACCTCGTCGTCGAAGCCGAGCGGAGGACCGACAGGGTCGCCATGCAGAGCCGCCTCGAACTCGCGTACGGCGCGCCAGAGCAGCACCTTCGCCGATGCGTCGGGCACGCCGTAGAAGGTCGCGAAGTCGGCGAAGGCGCGCCCGTCGCCACCCGGTGTCTGCGCGACGAAACGCGCGACGAGCACCTGCGCATGGCGCGGGTGCAGCTGCGTCAACGCCCTGTACGAGGTGTCCGCGTCCATCAGGGAGTGGTTTGCCAAGTTCGAAGCGCGCACGCCACCCGGCCGAATTCTTGAGAGGTGTGGCCGCGGCCGTACCATGTGCGACATGCGTGTGGCAGCGCTCCTGGTGGCGGGGTTGTCGGTGATGGCCGAGGCTGCTGAGACGATGCGCATCGCCGTCGGCCCCGAGACGGCCACGGTGACGCTCACGGGGGCCGCGCTGGCGTGCGGTGACGATCTCGACGACGCCGAGTTCATCGCGCTCGGCAAAGACGCGCTGACGATTCGAAAGAAGGAGAACGCGCTCTCGCTCGACGGCGCGGCGCTGCCGGGTGATGCGATTCGCTGCCGCTCGGCGAGCACGGGCTCACTCGAGGTCAACGGCGTGCACGTGCAGGGCGACGTGGTGGTCGTGCGTGGGAAGAGCCAGCTCGTCACGGTGAACGTGTTGCCGCTCGAGGCCTATCTGCAGGGCGTGCTCGGCAGTGAGATGCCGAAGACGTTTCCGCTCGAGGCGCTCAAGGCGCAGGCGGTGGCAGCTCGCACCTACGCGTTGAACAAGAAGCTCGAGCAGTACGGTCAGCCCTTCTACCTGGGCAGCTCCGTCATCAGTCAGGTCTACAAGGGGCTCGAGGCGGACGACCCGCGCACGAGGCAGGCGATCGAGGAGACGAAGGGGCTCGTGCTCACGTGGCAGCTGCAGCCGATCGAGGCGTACTTTCATGCCTCGTGTGGCGGGCACACGGAGTCAGGCCTCGACGCGCTCGGGCGCGATCTGCCGTACCTCAAGAGCGTCGCCTGCCCCTGTTCGAAGCTGCCGACGAGTCACTGGACGCTCAAGGTGGCGCCGCGCGAACTGGGAGCCAAGCCTGGTCAGTTCCAGGTGCAGGGCCGCTCGCCCACCGGGCGCGCGCGCCGAGTGCAGGTCGGAGCCCGCTCCATCGACGCCGTGAGCTTTCGTGAACGCATCGGGTACATGCGGCTCAAGTCGCTCGACTTCGAGGTGACGGGGCAAGGGAAAGACGGGCTCGTGCTGAAGGGGAACGGCTTCGGCCACGGCGCCGGGATGTGTCAGTGGGGCGCCCGCCTGCTCGCCGACTCGGGAAAGGACTTTCGGGCAATTCTCGAGCACTACTACCCGGGTACCGAGCTGCAGGTCCTCTACGACTGAGACGGCACGTCGGGCGTCGCGCGCTGGTAGAGCGTGGGGGAGTGCCGGCCGCCGCAACGACTGTCACTTCAGGGGCGGTTTCCACCCCTTCCCCGACGCTCGCTGCCGAAGAATGTCAGCCCTGCCTGCTACAGCGCTCCGTCAGGAGGCTCGCGGGGCGATGCAGCGTTCTGAGAAGGCAGTGATGGCGCTCGCGGCCGCTCAGCACGGCGTGTTCAGCCTCGATCAAGCGCGCGCGAACGGAATGTCACTCGATCAGGCGAAGCGACGAGTGCGGGCGGGTCGTTGGCGGCGCGTTCTCCCTGCGGTCTACGCCGTCGAGGGCTCCTTCGAGTCGGTGGCGCAGCGACGAAAAGCGGCGGCGCTCTGGTTCGGCCAGGGCTGCGTCTTCTCGCATCGAACGGCCGCGTCGCTCTGGGGCCTCGCCCGATTCCAGGGCGACGAGGGGCCGGTGAGCATCGCTTCGACGCGGCACCTCGAGCCTCCCGAGGGAATCCGCCTCTTCCGCGTCGATGCGCTTCTGGCGCGCGAGCTTGGCACCGTGAACGGCCAGCGGGTCACCTCGGTCGAGAGAACGCTGCTCGACCTCGCGGCGACCGAACCCGTGGCCACCGTCGAGGCCGCGCTGGACGATGCCCTGCGGCGCAAGCTCACCACCGTCGACAAGCTGACCCACTTCATCGAGCGAGCTGGCGGGACTCGTGGCATTCGGCTGCTGAGGCGGCTCACGGCGAGGCGCGGTGGGGAAGGCGTCACCGAGAGCGAGCTCGAGGCGCGAGTGCTCGAGGTGCTCCGTGACGCTGGCATGCCGATGCCCGAGCTTCAGAAGAAGGTTCAGGTGAAGGGCCAGCGGTACCGCCTCGACTTCCGGTTCCCTGGAACGCCAGTCGTGCTCGAGGCCGACGGTTATGCCTGGCATTCGACGGCCCACGCGTTCGAAGCCGATCGGCGGCGAATCAACGCGCTCACGGCGCGCGGTTTCCGGGTGCTCCAGTGGACGTGGGAGGCGATGAATGAGCGCCCCGAGCAGCTGCTCGACGAGCTCGCAGTGTTGCTCGTTCAGCGCCGGGCGGCGTGAGCGCTTGTGCTGAAGCGGCCGCGTCGATAACCCGTCTGCGCGATGCACACGGACGACTTCGACTACCACCTGCCCGAGGAGCTGATCGCCCAGGCCCCCCTCGAACGCCGTGACGCGAGCCGGCTGCTGCACGTCAGCGACGCGATGCTGGCCCATCGCGCGTTCACCGAACTGCCCTCGCTGCTCCGGCCGAACGACCTGCTCGTGGTGAACGACTCGCGCGTCATTCCGGCGCGGCTGATCGGGAAGAAGGCCGACACGGGAGGGCGGGTCGAGCTGCTGCTCGTACGGCCCGCGGCGAACGTGGCAGCGGTCACCTCGCTCGGTGCGGCGGCGCAGGGCACGGCGTGGACCTGCCTGGGCCAGGCGTCGAAGCCCATTCGTCCTGGCGCGAGGCTCAGCTTCGACGGCGAGCTCACGGCAGAGGTCGAGGCGGCGCTCGGTGGCGGGGAGTACGTCGTTCGGTTCACCTCGGCGTTGTCGACGCTCGAGGCCGCGATCACGAAGGCTGGGCAGCTGCCGTTGCCCCCCTACATTCACCGCGCACCGTCGCCGGACGACGCCGAGCGCTACCAGACGATCTACGCGAAGACCGTGGGGTCGGTGGCGGCTCCGACGGCGGGGCTGCACTTCACGCCCGAGGTCTTTGCCGCGCTCGATCAGCGAGGCATTCGGCGCGTCTCGGTCACGCTCGATGTCGGGCCTGGTACGTTCCTGCCTGTGCGCGAAGGCGAGATCTCGCAGCACAAGATGCACGCGGAGCGGTACTCCGTGACGCCAGACACCGTCGACGCGATCGCCCAGACGAAGAGGGCGGGCGGGCGGGTGATCGCGGTGGGCACGACCGTCACCCGAACGCTCGAGGCGTTCGCGCTGACAGGCGAAGCGAGCGGTGACACGGCGATCTTCATCACGCCCGGTTTTCAGTTTCGCGTGGTCGATTCGCTCATCACCAACTTCCACCTTCCGAAGTCGACGCTGGTGATGCTGGTGAGCGCGTTTCTGGGCCGCGAGCGCACCCTCGAGGTGTACGCCACCGCGGTGCGTGAACGGTACCGGTTCTTCAGCTACGGCGACTCGATGTTCATCGAAAGAAGCGCATGAACGCGCCGCGCGAACGTCAGCGGCTCGCGATGCCTGCACGCGACCATCGCACGTGTCTGGCGGTGCGACGCGCCGTCGCTCGACACCCGAGGCCGACACGTTCGAACCGAGCCCCGGCGGCGCGCCGCGCGGTCGGTGCCATCACGTTGCACCAAGGAAGCCCATGAGCCTCGCTCCCGAACGTCGTGGCGATCAGTCGGTCGAGCCCTCGACGGTCCGTTACGAACTGCTCCACGTCGACGCGACGACGGGCGCGCGCCGCGGCCGGCTGCACACGCCTCACGGCACCATCGAGACGCCCATCTTCATGCCGGTGGGAACCGCGGGCAGCGTGAAGGCCTGCGCGCCCGACGATCTGCGCGCGCTCGAGGCGCAGATCATTCTCGGCAACACCTACCACCTGATGTTGCGCCCCGGAGAGCAGCTCATCGGCGAGATGGGCGGCCTGCACCGCTTCATCTCGTGGGAGCGGCCGATGCTCACCGACTCGGGCGGCTTTCAGGTCTA
>JAEUJR010000302.1 GCA_016793585.1 Archangium sp. | reverse complement strand
GGCCGAACAGCTCGCGATGTGAAAGCGCCCGTCACCGTCGACGCCGCTCGCGCGCACTCGGTTCTCGGCCAGCTTGCGAATGATGAAGAGCTTGCGCTCGAAGGCCGACGGCACCGTGCGACGCCGCGCGATGAAGAGCTGACGCATCACCGGCAACACGCCGCGCGCCACGTGGCCGAGCACGGAGGGGTCGACGGGCACGTCTCTCCACCCGATGACGCGCTGGCCTTCCTGCTCGACGACCTCGACCAGCATGCGCTCGCACTCGGAGCGCGCGAACGAATCGGTCGGCAGGAACACCTGCGCGACGCCGAAGGCTCCACGTGCGGGAATCGTGAAGCCCAGCCGCTGCCCTTCACGCGCGAAGAAGCGCTCGGGCACCTGCGTGAGAATGCCGGCGCCGTCACCCGTGAGCGGGTCGGCGCCCGTCGCCGCGCGGTGCTTCATGCGGAGCAGCACCTCGAGCGCCTGCTCGACGATGCCGCGCGAACGCTGGCCCTTGATGTGTGCGACGAAGCCGACGCCACAGCTGTCCTTCTCGGTGCTGGGCTCGTAGAGGGCGGAACGGGGAACGACGCGGTGCATCAGGCGACGATAGAGCGCCGGAACCACGGGTTCAATGCAGCGCGTCAGAAGCTCTGATTCGCGAAGTGAAACAGCACCCACGTCGGCGAGGCGCTCGTGGGGTTCAGCACGAGGGCTCCATCGGCGCCGTTGCCGTTGCGGTGCACCTTGTGGGCGCTCGACGCGTACGAGCCGCCAGTGCTGGTCGCGTAGACCGAGATCGGCGCGCCGACCTCGACCAGGTCGTACACGCGCGTCGCCGCCTCCTGCAGCGTCAGCGCCTCCCACCCTCCGTCGGAGTGCACGTTGAGCTGTGAGGGGTAGTCGAGCCGCAAACCCGGGTGCCAGCCAGCCTCGAACGCGGGCGGTGGCAGGGGCGCGGTGACCTGCCGCATGCGAATGCGTGGGTCTCCGAAGCTCGACTCGATGTTGACGACCATGCGGTGCACGCCGCCGTCGAAGTTCACCTGCACCACGACGTGATCGCCGTTGACGACCGCGCAGGTCGGTTCACCCGGAGGCACCACCGCGACGACGGTGCCATCGACCCGACCGAAGGCGTTCGTGAGCACCGTGCCGAACTGCGACGCGCAATTGGCCTGCTTGCGTACGCCCGCATCGATGCCCGCGTCCACGCCTGCGTCGAGCTCGATACCCGCGTCGAGCTGGCCGACGCCCGCATCGGTCGGTTCGTCAGGCGGAACGACCGGAACCGCGGAGCAGCCGATCAGCACCAGCGCGAGCAGTCGCAGCTTCATGAGCGCGCCATCGCATCAGGCGCGCAGGTCGTCCATCACAGGAAGGTGTCAGGTCCAGTCCCAGCGCTTCGCTGCGTCGGCCGCCGCCCGGTGGAACTCGAGCGGACCACAGCCGACGAACTCCCAGTGCAGATCGTCTCTGACGAAGAGCTTCGCGAGGAAGGGAACGTGTTCGTACGAGATCTGAAAGCCGTAGGCGCGCTTCACCTGGAGCACGCCGCTGCCGTACGGCGCAGTCCACACGTCGCCCGAGAGCACGACCTCGGGCAGCAGGGCATCAGCCGTCGGAGCGCCGAGCAGCCCCGCGAGCTTCACCAGCAGCCGCAGCGCCGCGCCGAGCTGTTGCTGGGAGTTGGCCGGAGCCGCGCCGTCACGCTGTGCTCGTACGGGTCCAGGCCGTTGCGATCGCCCCAGCGCCTCACGGTGACGCGCTCGCCCTGCTGCGTGATGGCCGTCGCGTTGGTGACCCAGCCCTGCTCGTCTTTGTCGAAGCCGCCATCGTCGTACTGGCAGGTGACGTCGAGCATCGGTTCACCCTCGAAGGGCTGCGGTGAGCGCCGCGAGCGTGGGCTCGAGCGGACTCGCGATGGCCGGCTTCCGCAGCAGCGCCGCGAGCGCGTCGGGTGGCTCGATTGGCTGGCCGATCAGAGGCTCCACGACGGTCTCGAACTTCGCGGGGTGCGCAGTCGCGGCGATGAGCAGCGGCTTCGTATGGCCTTTCGCGCGCAGACGATCCCGCACGGCCACGCCGCAGGCCGTGTGTGGGCAGATCGCGGTTCTCGTCGCCCGCCACACGGTGCCGATGGTGCGTCGAATCGTCTCGTCGTCCACCGAGTCGGCGCTCACGTCGTGCCGCAGTTGGTTCGCGTCGGGCCACCAGTGACGCAGCCGCTCGAGGTTGCTCGGCGCTCCGACGTCCATCGCGTTGGCGAGCGTCGCGACGCTGGCTCTTGGTTCGGAGGTCCCCGTCGCGAAGAAGTCGGGCAGCACGCGGTTCGCGTTCGTCGCCAGCGTGACGTGGCCGATGGGCAGGCCGAGCCGCTTCACCATCAGACAGGCGAGCGCGTTGCCGAGATTCCCCGTGGGCACGATGACGTCGATGGGCTCGAGGCCGCGCTGTTGCAGCACCAGCGACGCGTGCGCGTAGTACGCCATCTGCGGCAACAGCCGCCCGAGCGAGATGCTGTTCGCCGACGAGAGGCCGTGCGTCGCGACGAGCGCCTTGTCGGCGAACGCCTCTTTCACGAGTCGTTGGCAATCGTCGAACGAGCCGCGCACCTTGAATGTACGCACGTTGTCGCCGAACGCGCCGAGCTGATGCGCCTGTCGCGCCGACACGCGCCCGTCAGGGTAGAGGATGACGACCCGAAAGCCCGGCCGCCGATGAAAGGCCGCGGCGACCGCAGCGCCCGTGTCTCCCGAGGTCGCGACCAGAATCGTCGTTGGGGGCAGCCCGAGCCGTGAGAGCGCCTCGGCGAGAAACCTCGCGCCGAAGTCCTTGAAGGCGGCCGTTGGCCCATGAAACAGCTCGAGCAGAAACGAGTCTTCGTCGATGGGCAGCAGCGGCGCATCGAAGGTGAACGCCGCATGACACAGCGCTTCGGCGTCGAGCGCCTCTCCGTGGAAGAGCGGGGCGAGCAGGGACGTCGCGGTCTCGGCCAGCGTCGCGCCGAGCCTCACCGTGGGCCGTGCATCGAGCGGAAACACGTACAGCCCGCCGTCGGGAGCCAGCCCCTCGGCCAGCGCCTTCGCCAACGTCACCGGCCCTGCGCCTCGCGTGCTCGTGCACTGCATCGTCAGATCACCTTCGCTGCGGGGCCGTCGACCTTCGACACCAGCACGTCGGCCTCGAGCTTCACGCTCTTGAACGCTTCGGCCATCGCCGCGCCAGCCTTCGTCGCTTTCGCCTTCGACTCGAACCACGCGAACACGCTCGGGCCCGCGCCCGAGATCGACGAGCCGAGCGCACCTGAGTCGAGCGCCGCCTCTTTCACCCGCTGAAAGCCGGGAATGAGCTTCGCGCGCCTCGGCTCGACCAACACGTCACGAAAGCCGCGGCGAATGAGGTCGACGTTCTTCGCCCAGCAGCCCGCGAGCAGCAGCGCCAGGCCTTCGCTCTGCACCACGAAGTCGTGCAGCTCGTACGAGCCCTTCAACGCCGCGCGCGCCTTTCGGGTCTCGAGCACGAAGTGGGGGTGTACGAGCGCGCAGTGCAGCCCCTTCGGAACCGGCACCTTCACCGGAGCGCCCTGCACCGGCGCGATCACCAGCCCACCGAGCAGCATCGGCGCGACGTTGTCACCGTGACGCGAACCGCTCGCGGCCGCCTCTCCGTCCATCGCGAGATCGTAGAGCGTCTCCATCGAGACCGGCGTGTCGAGCAGCGCGTTCGCCGCGACCAGCGCCGCCACGGCCGAGGCTGCCGAGCCGCCCATGCCGCTTCCCAACGGAATGCCCTTGTCGAGCTCGACCTCGAAGCCGACGCCGGGGTGCAGCTTCGCCAGGCCGAGCAGCGCGCGCCCCGCCGTGTTCGTCTTCGCGTCTTTCGGAAGCTCGGTGACGAGCCCGCGAATGGCCGTGACGCGCACGCGCCCATCGTTCGTTCGTCGAACCGTCGCCGTGTCGCCGTAGCCCGAGAGCGAGTGGCCCAGCATGTCGAAGCCCACCGCCACGTTCCCAATCGACGCCGGCGCGAACGCTCTCGCTGCCTTCGACTTCACAGCCGGGCCCCGAGCGAGGCCGCGATGCGCAGCACGTCGGCGAAGATGCCGGCGGCCGTCACCTCGGGCCCCGCGCCCGGCCCCTGCACCACGAGCGGGTTGTTGCGGTACCGCGTGGTGGTGAACTGCACGACGTTGTCGGTGAGCTTGATGTGCGCGAACGCGTGCGTGGTGGGCAGCTCCATGAGGCCGACCTGCGCCGAGCCCGAGCCCTCGAGCTTCGCGACGTAGCGCAGCACGTTGCCGTTCTTCTTCGCCGCCGCGAGCCGCGCCTGCATCGGCGCGTCGAGCTCCGACAGGCGGGTGAGGAACTCCGCTGGCGTCACGCCCTGCAGCGACGCGGGCACCAGCGACTCGACCTTCACGGTGTCGAGCGTCGTCTTCCACCCTGTCTCGCGCGCGAGGATGACGAGCTTGCGCGCGACGTCCATGCCCGAGAGATCGTCTCGCGGGTCGGGCTCGGTGTACCCGAGCTGCCGCGCCTGGCCGACGAGCGCCGAGAACGGCGTGGTGCCGTCAAAGGTGTTGAAGAGCCACGCCAGCGTGCCCGAGAAGATGCCCTCGATCGCCAGCACCTGATCGCCCGTGTCGAGCAGATCTCGCAGCGTGGTGATGACCGGCAGCCCGGCGCCGACCGTCGACTCCGCGCGGAACCGGCCTCGCGTCGAGGCCTTCTTGATCGCCTCGTATCGTGCGAGCGGCCCCGAGCCCGCGTGTTTGTTCGGCGTCGCGATGTGAATGCCCTTCGACAACCAGTCGGCATAGCGGCTCGCGACCGCGTCACTCGCGCTGCAGTCGACGATGAGGGCGTGCGGCAGGTGCTCGGCCTGAACGTGGTTCGTGAACCGATCGAGATCGGCCGGCTGATCGAGCGCTGCGCCTTCTCCCAGGTGCGTCTCCGACAGCGCCATGGCCTTGCTCGTCGAGATCGCACGAACGCGCAGGTCGAGCCCGTTGTTGGCGAGCAGCCGCTCCCGCGCCGCCGACAGCTGCTTCAAGAACGTCTTGCCGACGTTGCCCGGGCCGATGACGCCGACCGAGATGGTGAGCGCCGAGAGATAGAAGCCCGCGTGCACCGTCTTGAGCGCGCGCGTCGCGTCGGCGGCGGCGATGGCGACCGAGATGTTCCGCTCCGAGCTGCCCTGCGCGATGGCGCGCACGTTGATGCCGGCCCGCGCGAGCGCGTTGATGAGCCGCGCCGCGATGCCAGG
>JAEUJR010000599.1 GCA_016793585.1 Archangium sp. | reverse complement strand
CGCGACCTCGACGATGAGGTTGTCGGGCTCGTTCGAGATGGCCGGGTTGCTCAGCTTGAGGGCCGTGTAGACCTCAGGCAGACCGCCTGGCGGGAACTCGACGTCGACGACGGGACCGAGGATCTGGGTGATGCGGCCGTTGGTGGTGGCAACAGAAGCGCTCATGGCGGCGGCGCGCGTACCACAGTGCTCACACGTTTCAAGGCGGATCCGGAGCAGCGCCCGCAACGTGACGTGAGCGTGTCTTCAGTCACCAATGCGCCTGGCTCCACGTGACGCTGGGCAGGGAGCGCTAGTGTTCGCACCCATGAGACGCGTCGGCATGGTCGGGCTGCTGCTCGGTGTTTCGTGCGCACAGGTGCCCGACGAGCTCGTCTTTCGGTGCGAGGCAGGCGGCGTCTGCCCCGACGGGTTCGTCTGCAGGCAGATTGAGGCAGCCGATTACTGCGTGCGCGGATCAGACGGTGGGAGCGGAGGCGGGTCTTCGGCAGGTGGCACCGCACCGGCGGGCGGCACTGCATCAGCGGGTGGCATTGCATCAGCGGGTGGCACTGCATCAGCGGGTGGCACTGCATCAGCGGGCGGCACTGCATCAGCGGGCGGCACTGCATCGGCGGGCGGCACTGCATCAGCGGGCGGCACAGCATCAGCGGGCGGCACTGCATCAGCGGGCGGCACTGCATCAGCGGGTGGCTCAGCCCCCGATGGCGGCCAAAGTGACTGCAACCCGTCCGAGGTGGTCGATGACATCTCGGGAGTATTCGTCGCGCCGACGGGCAACGACGGGCTGGGCGGAAGCCGCTCGTTCCCCGTGCAATCGATTGGCACGGCGCTCGATCGGGCGATGCTCCTGGGCCGCACCACGCTCTACCTTGCGCCGGGCGTCTTCGCGGGGAACGTGACGGTTCGTCAGCCCATCTCGCTGCTGGCTGGCTGGTCGGTGAACGCGTCGACCTGGCGCCGCGACTGCACCGCTGACGCGAGGGTTCAGACCGTCATTCTCGCGCTCGATGGTGGGCCCGCGCTTGCCGTGGTCGACGCCGGAGTCCTGGTGCGCTCCCTCTCCGTGCAGACCCTGCTCGGAGGCACGTCTGCGCCCAACACGCCTGGCGCGTCGCGGGTCGGCGTCTGGGCGAGGAATGCGACGCTCACCCTCGATGACGTGGAGGTGTTGGCGACCGACGGGCTGCCCGGCGGCGTCGCGTCTTCGGGCAGCGACGGCGCTCCGGCGATGTCGTCGTGCGCGGGGGCGTGCAACTCGGGCGCTGCGGCGTTGCCGCTCCCTGCGACCCCGGGCTCCGACGGAGGCACCTTCTCTGCGTCGGGCTTCACGCCCGGAGACGGCCTCGACGGGCTTTCGGGCGGCAACGGCCAGAACGGCTCATCCGGTGGCGCTGGCGCGACAGTCACGGGCTGCTACAGCGGCTGTGGGTGTGGCGTCGGTTGCGCCTCGCAAGGCCCGGCCACGGTGGCGGGCCCGACTGGTTGGTGCGGCTGCGGTGGGCGTGGCGGGGCGGGCGGGAGTCGCGGCCGGGGAGGGGGCGCCTCCATCGGGCTCTACGCGGTGAACTCGACGGTTCGTCTGACGAAGACCGTGGTGAGCGCAGGCCGGGGCGGCGCGGGCTCGGCTGGTGGCGCAGGTGGCGTGGCCTCGCTGGGGAGCGACGGCGGCTCTGGCAGCCCGGCGTCGTGCCAGACGAAGCCATGCCGGGTGACGAGCGGCAGCTGCGCCGCGTACCCCAACGTCGCCTGCTACTACGGCAACGGTCCCTCCGATGAAGTCGTCACCTTCGCCGCAGCGGGCGCGCCTGGCGGCTCTGGCGGCCGCGGCGCGAACGGCCAGGCGGCTGGCAGCGGCGCCGGTGGCCCGAGCGTGGCGGTGGTGTTGTCTGCGTCGTCTCTCTCGCTCGATGGTGGCTCGACGTTGCGCACCTCGGCTGGAGGCGTTGGTGGGCCCGGCGCCGAGAACGGGCTGTCGGCGAACACGGTGTCGCTGCCTTGACGACGGGCGCTGACGAGCAGCTCACCGGCGCCATCGACCGCGCGTCGAACGCGGCGCTTGCCCGCGGCGCGCTCGCGTCGGCAGTGACCGCCTCGCTGGCGACGCTCGTGGCGTTCTGGCTCTCGCTCGACTCACCGTGGCTGCGGCTGCCCTCGGTGACGGTGGGCGTCATCGCGCTGCACGGCCTGATGGTGTTCGCGCTCGCCCGGCGCGGCCTCGTGGTGGGCCGGGTCGCGTGGGTGGTGCTGCTGTCGCTCCACGCCGTGCCGACCGTCGCCTCCATCGTCTCTCCCGCCTTTCTCACCTTCGGCCCGGCGATGTTCCTCTTCGGTCCCATCGGCTTCGTCTTTCTCGTGGCGGTGGTGCTCTCGGGGCTCTCGTTCAACCCGGCGCTCGCGCGGGTGTCGGGCTTCGTCGGCGGGCTGTGCTCCTTCGCGTCGCATGCGCTCGCGCGGCCGAAGCTGCTCACGCTGGAGCACGTGCTCGAGCAGGGCTTCTTCTTCGACCTCACCGACCGTGGCGTGGCCGGCCTGCGCGCCTTCGTCGTCGTGGGCGTGGGCTTTCTCGTGGCCGAGGCCGCCCAGGCGTCGCGAGACCTCGTGCGCCGAGTGCGTGACGAAGCGCGTGAACGGCAGGTGCTTCACGGCCTCTTCGGCCAGTACGTGAGCGACGCCGTGCGCGACAAGCTGCTGCGCGAGAAGTCGTCCATCACCGGAGAGCGCAAACAGGTGGCGGTGCTCTTCTGCGACCTGCGCGGCTTCACGACGTTCAGCGAGGCGCTCACGCCACCCGAGGTGGTGAACCGGCTCAACGCCTACTTCGAGAAGATGGTGGCGGCGGTCTCGGCGCACGGCGGCACCGTCGACAAGTTCATCGGCGACGCGGTGATGGCGACGTTCGGCGGGCTGCTCGAGCGCGAGAACCCGTGCGACGACGCCTTCGACGCGGCGCTGGCCATGCGCGCGGCCCTCGTCGAGCTGAATGCGTCGTTCGCGGCGGCGGGGCTGCCTCCACTCGACAACGGCATCGGCATTCACTTCGGTGAGGTGCTGCAGGGCCCCATGGGCAGCGAGGCCCGTCGCGAGTTCACGGTGATTGGCGACACGGTGAACACCGCCTCACGGCTCGAGTCGGCGACGAAGGAGCTCTCGGCGAGCGTGGTGCTGTCGGTCGCAGCGGCGGAGCGGCTGACGGGAAGCCGACGCGCGAAGCTCGCCGCGCTCGGCGACGTGAAGCTCAAAGGCAAGGCCAACGCGGTGCCCGTCGAAGGCATCGTTGTGGGCTCCTCCACACAAACGTCGTGAGCACCCGACGACCGCGAGCGGCGCGCTCCCTCTGAAGGTGGGTTGGCCCAGCGCGTGCTCTGGGCGCGGCGCGCTGGCCGGAGCGCTCCTTCGAAAGGTCGAGACCATGAAGCCGCTGAAGTGGTGCGTGTGCGCCGTGACGTTCGTCGTGTCGTCGCAGTGTGGCAGTGCCCCGTCGCTCGCTGACGCAGGAAGCGCGGGTGGCGGCGCAGCGGGTGGGGTCGCCTCGTCGGCGGGTGGCAGCGCCGCAGGTGGCTCGGCGGGAGGCAGCTCCACGGGCATGAAGCGCGCCTTCGTCACCAGCCGCACGTGGACTGGCAACCTCAAGGGCATGGCGGCGTCGGGCGTGCTCGGCGCAGACGCGAAGTGTCAGGCGGCCGCGGCGATGGCGAACCTGCCCGGAACGTTCAAGGCGTACGTCAGCACCGACTCGCTCGACGCCATCGACCGCATGGCCGACGTCGGGCCGTGGGTGACACGTGACGCGACGGGCGCGACGGTGGTGGTGCTCCCGTCACGCGCCGCGCTCGCCGACCTGAACGCCAGCCGCACCTTCACCACCGACGAGACCGGCGCCGCGCTGCCCGCGATGAAGGAGGCGTGGACCGGGAATCTGCCCGACGGCAAACGCGACATGGGCACCACGTGCCGCAGCTGGGAGTCGTCGGCAGCCACCGACAGCGCCGAAGTCGGCAGCCTCGCGGGTCAGGGCTGGCAGCACGACGGGCCCATCACGTGCGACCAGCAGCGGCGGTTGCTCTGCCTCGAGCAGTGACGCCTCAGGGCAGCGCGTGGAACAGCGGCGTGCCCTTCGGCGCGGGGTAGATGGCGGGGCCCTGCGCGCTGCCAATGGAGGTGCCGGTGATGATGGTGTCGGGCATCGTCGGAGCGCCCGCGCCGCTGCTCACGGTGAGCTGCGCCGGAGCGAGCCGCGCCAGCTTGCCCGCGCTGTACGGCAGCCACAACCCGCCACCTTCGTCGAACGCGAGGCCTTCGAGCACCGCGCTCACCGGAATCGAGATGCGCACCGTCGGCGTCGCGTTCGCCATGCCCGTGCCCGAGAGGTCGGCCGCGGCGACGGAGAAGACGAGGTTCAAGCCGAAGTCGTAGCTCCACAGGTTGCCGTTCTTGTCGAAGGCCAGCATGTCGGGCTTGAGCGCGGTGAGGTCGGCGGGCTGATCAGACTTACGCGCCTTGATGCGGCGGGTGGGCAGCGCCGTGGCGGTCGTGAGGCTCGCGGCGTCGAAGCGCAGCAGCTCGTCCGACGTGCCGTCGGCGACCCACAGGTTCCCGTCCTTGTCGAACGCGAGGCCGTCGACCGACGAGAAGTTGGCGAGCGTGAGCGCCGGCGTCACCGACTGCGAGGTGGTGATGTCGAGAGCGCGCAGCTTGTAGACCTCTTTCTTGCACGACGAAGCGACGTACAGGTTGCCGTCCTTGTCGAACGCGAGCGCCTTCGTCGCGGGAATGCAGGTGACGCCGGGAATCGTGATGCTGACGTCGGGCATCGGCACCGAGCCCGTCGTGAAGCCCGCCGCAGCGAAGCGCGCCACCATCGGGTCGCTCACCGTGTTCCCCAGTGCCCAGACGTTGCCGTCCTTGTCGAAGGTGATGGAGCGGCTCGCCGCCAGGTTGCCGCTGAAAGACGGCGCTACCGTCGACGAGCTGCGCAGCACCGCGCTCGCGTAGCCCTGCGTGGTGCCCATGCCACCCGAGCCGTTGCCGACCCACAGCGCGTTGCTCGTGCTCACCACGCTCCAGGTGACGTCGACGGCCTGGGTTCCGTCCTTCGGGAGGCAGAAGTTCGGGGCCGAGATGCGCGGCGCGTAGACGGTGCGAACGAGCGGGTCGTCGACGACGACCTTCTCGGCCGTGATGGCCCAGTTGCCGGCGGTGACCATCAGCGTCTGGCCCATCGTCAGCGTCTGTGACGAGGCGCCCATCACGCTGACCGAGCCCGTTGCTCCACTGGGCAGGCCCGCGAAGCTGACGACGATGGAGCCGTTGCCAGTCGTGGCGCACGAGCCGGGGGGCGGTGGGCAGGCGGTGAAGGCGAGGGCGGTCAGCGCGGCGAGGAGGGTGGGTTTGAGAGCGTTCATGACCGGAGCACCGAAGCACACGCTCTGCCAGGTCTCCAATCGAACGATGCCGCCTGGTTGAAGACCGTCAGCTGTGACCGAAGCCGTCACAGTGACGAGGGGCGTCTCAGGGCATACTGCGCCGATGCGTCGCGCGTGCTGGTGGGGTTCGCTGGCGTTGTTCCTCTCGTCGTGTCTCGAGCTGACCTTGCCGTCGCCTCCGGGGGCGGGTTCGCTGTCGGGCACGCTCGTCTATTTCCGGCCGGGGCGGGCGACGCCGATTCCCGCCGCGAACGCGAAGGTGAAGCTCAAGAACACCAGCCTCACGACGGTGGCGAACGCCGACGGTTTGTTCCGCCTCGAGCCCATCGTCAGCACGGGCGGTGAGGTGCTCGTCACGCTCGACGTCGATGGCGATGGCAGACCCGACCGTCAGCGCGTCGTCGACCTCGCCGCCGTCGGAGCAGGCCCCGGCAAGGCCATCGCGCTCGGGCAGGTGACGCTGGGCCTCAACGCCACCATCGCGGGCAGCGTGCTGCGTGACGACCTCGGCGCGGCCATGGGTGGCCATCGGGGCACCACGGTGCTGGTGCCTGAAGGGCCCTACGCGACGACGTGCGCCGACGACGGCTCGTTCCTGTTGCCCGACCTGCCCGACGGCCCGGTGAACATCGCCTTCTTCCGCGACGGCTACGACCTGGTGGTGCTCGAGGCGATGGCCCGGGCGGGCGAAGACGTGCGGCTCGCGCCCGTGCGGTTGGTGCGCTCGACGGCCGCGGCGGCTCCGGGCGTGCTGCGCGGGCGGGTCGTCGGTGGTGATGGCGTCTCGCTCGCTGGCGTCGTCGTGCACCTCGGCCGCAGCGGCGCGGAGCAGGCGCAGGTGACGACGCAGGCCGATGGCGTGTTCCGCTTCGATTCGCTTTCTGCGGGGCCGTACGACGTCGCCGCGACGAAAGAGGGGCTACTCACCGTCACCGTGCGCAACGTGCTCGTCTCGGGTGGAGAGACGCTCGTCGGAGACCTCGTGCTCATCGCCGGTCAGTCGACCCCACCGGACTTCTCGGTGCTGCCGGGGCTCGACGCAGGCATCACCGACGCGGGCGCCGTCGACCCCGATGCGGGCGCGGGTGACGCTGGTGTCGACGCGGGCTTCGATGCCGGCCGCCCGCCAGACGGCGGGGCCGACGCCGGGGCCGACGCGGGTTCTCTCGACGCCGGGCTCGACGTGCTGCCCGAGGCCATCATCACGCCCAGCCCCATCGCCGTCGCGATGGACGACCTCAACGACGGGGGCTTCGTCTCGTTCACCGTCGAAGGCAGCGACTCCATCGGCAACCGCCCGCTGAAGTACACGTGGGAGTCACTCGACGTCGGCGACGGCCTTCACTGGATGATGGATTCGGTGTTCGCGTCGAAGGCGCGTTTCTTCTTCAGCGTGACGCCCGACGTGAGGACGTACCAGATTCGTCTCTTCGTCACCGACGCGCAGAGCCGTGACTCGCGGTGGACCAACGCCGAGGTGCGCGTCTCGTACCGGCCTGTCGCGGTGCTCGAGCCTGCGGTGACGACGGTGGGCACGACGGTGACGCTCTCGTGCGCGAACAGCATCGACCAGGGCAACCTGCAGCTCACCCATCGCTTCGTGCTCGTGTCTGGCGCAGCGACGCTGACGCCGCGTGGAGCGCTCGTCGACGTCAGCTCGACGACGCCGGGCTCGGTGGTGGTGGGCTGCGAGGTCGAGAACACCTTCGGCCTGGTGAGCGGGCGTGACACCTCGCGAATCACCTTCACCGGCCAGGCCGACGCGGGGCTGTCGCTCACCGTGAGCGCGCCTCAGAGCGTCGATGCCGGCGCCGTCGTCACGCTCGTGGGCACCGTCGCCGACGCACCGGGCGCGGTGAGCGCGTCGTGGCTCGAGCTGACGCCGCCGTCACCCGCCATCGCGCTCACCGGGAGCGACACCCTGACGGCGAGCTTCACCGCACCCGCGGCCGTCGGAGGTGATCAGCAGCGCCGCTTCCGCCTCGAGGTACGCTCGCCGCCGCTGTGTACGGGTGGGCCGCCGGCCTGTCTGTCGGGCGCCGCCGAGACGAGCGTCATCATCACCGACCGCGCGGGCCCGATTGGCCGGCTCGTGGGCACGCCGCCCTTCAATCACGCCGCGCCCGTCGTGCTCGAGTTCGACGAGCCAGTCGCCAACGTCACCAACCTCAACGCGCGCATCTTCAACGGTGCTGCGCAGGCGGGCGCGGTCGTCGTCGCCGAGTCGCCCACGCGGTACCTGCTCGTGCCCGACGTCGCGCTGCCCGTGGGGCCCACGCTCGAGGTGCGCTTGAGCGGAACGCTGCAAGACCTGACGCGCGGCACGCAGACGGCAGGGCAGACGTTGCCCTTCACGGTGCGCACCTCGACGGTGACGACGGTGAACAGCGCGTTCGTGTCGACGGCGCCAACGGGGCCGAGGCCGGGCATCGCGGTCGTCACGGCACGGCCGGGGGGGCCTTCGGAGACGACGGCCGTCATCGCAGGCTGGCGCGACAACCAGACGATGTTGTTCCTGCCGGTGTCGCCGAACGCAGTGGGGTTGACCGAGGTGACGACGCCGAGCGTGTCGGGCCTGGTTGGCAACAACCCCTCGAGGCGCCTCGTGGCCGCGGGCGCTCGCGTGTACGCGCTCGTCGACACCGCCTCGGGCGCCGCGTGGACGAGCCCCGCCGACGGCGCGCTGCTCACGCTCGACACCAGCACCCCCAGCCCGACGTGGATGCGGGTGACGCAGCCGCAGACGGGAGGCGTGGTGAACTGGCCGACCTCGGCGCCGGGCCCGCTCTTCACCGACGGCAGCTCCATCTTCACCACCGCCCTCACCACGAACGGGCTGCAGGTCGCGCGGTTGCTCTCGCAGGGGCAGTGGCCCGACTTCATCGTCAACCCATCGCTCGCCGAGACCGTCGACGGCACCTCGAGCATGTCGCCGCCGGGCCAGACGCGGGCCACCGGCAGTGTGCTGGGCACCACCCGCGCCCTCGCGACGCTGAGCGGCACCTCGCTCGTGGTGCGTCGCTCGGCCGCCATCAACAGCTGGACCACCATCACGCCGTCGCCAAACCTCACGTACAGCGGCTCGGCGCCGAAGTCGTTGCGCATGGCCATGGTCAACGGCATCGGCGCGGTGGTGGCGGCTGCTCCGAACGTCGCGTCGTCCGACGTGCTGCAGCTGAACTCCCACGTGGCCGGTTCTCTCTGGTCGGCGAACCTGCCGCTGCCCGGGGCCATCGTCTCTCCGACGCCCGCGTTCGACCTCGTCAGCACCTCGTCGGGAACCCACCTGCTGCTCGCGGCGGTGACGCAGGGGAAGCTCTTCGTGTGGCGTCGCACCGGCGCGATGGGCTCGTCGTGGGAGCTGCTCGACGGGCGCAATGGCGACCAGTCACTGCACGACCTCGCGTGCACCCCCGACAACCCCGAGCTCGCGCTCACGCCCGACGGTGTCTTCGTCACATGGGCCGAGCGCTGCGGCGCCTCGTGGCGCGTGGCCATGGCGCGCATCGAGTGACCGGCGCGGCTCAGAACAGCGCGTAGACGAAGGGCGTGACGTACGCGAGCCCCTGGGTCAACACGAGCAGCACCGCTGCGAGCAGCAGCACCACCAGCAACGGAATCAACACGAGCCGGTTCTGCTTCGCGAAGTGCCCGACCAGGTCCTTGACGGTGCGAACGGAGAGCACGGGTCGTCAGTCTTTCACGGTTTACGAACGAGCACGTCGTCGACCACCAGCGCGTCGGCAGAATGCCCGAGGAAGAACGCGAACGCATCGGCCACCGACGCGACGATGGGGTCGCCCTTGCCGTTGAGTGAGGTGTTGAGCACGACTGGCGTTCCTGTGCGGCGGCCGACGGCGTCGATGATGGCTCCGAACCGCGAATTCGTTTTCACCGTCTGAACGCGCGCGGTTCCGTCGACGTGCGTGATGGCCTCGAGCGATGGCCGCGCTTCGGGCTTCACACCAGCAACCGTCACCATGAAGGGCGCGAGCCGCTCGGCGAACGGCTCGAAGAACTTCGACGCCTCGCCTTCGAGCACTGCTGGCGCGAACGGGCGAAACGGCTCGCGGCGCTTGATGACCCGATTGAGGCGCTCCTTCACGGCGATGGGCGTGGGCAGCGCGAGCAACGACCGATTCCCCAGCGCGCGCGGCCCGAACTCGAAGCGACCTTCGGCGAACGCGAGAATCTCTCCTCTCGCGAGCAGCTCAGCGACGTCGTCGGGTCCTGAGAGTGGCGTCGCGACGAGCCCGAGGTTCTTCGCGACGGTGCGCGCGTCGTCACTCGAGACTGGAAGTCCGAGCGAGAGGCGCTCGAGCGGAGCCGGTCGTGCATCACCGGCGTCGAGCGCACCGAGAATCGCGGCTCCGAGTGCTGCGCCTGCGTCACCGGCCGCGGGCTGAACGAAGAAGTCACGGAAGCCCGACTCGCGGGCGAGCCGTGCATTGGCCACCGCGTTGAGACCAACTCCACCGGCGAGACAGAGCGCGTCGGCGCCGGTGCGTTCCTTCGCCCGGCGGGCGAGGCCGAGCAGCGCTTCTTCGAGCACCGTCTGCAGCGTGCACGCGACGTCGGCAACGCGGCGGTCGCGTTCACTCGTGAGGTCCCACGGCGTGCCTGGCGAGCGGCGCGGCCCCAGCAGCGCCTCGAGCTTCGGCGAGAACCCGACCTCGGTGTTCGTGTGCGAGTCGAAGAAGTCGAGGCCGAGCGAGAAGCTGCCGTCGGCGGCGAGCGTGACGAGCTTCGTGAACTCGTCGCGAAACCGCGGCTGCCCGAACGCCGCGAGACCCATCACCTTGTACTCGCCTTCGTTCACCTCGAAGCCGCACCACGCCGTGAGCGCCGAGTAGAGCAGGCCGAGCGAGTGCGGAAAGGCGATGCGCTCGAGCGCCTTCAGGGAACGGCCTTCACCGAGCCAGAGCGCGGTCGTCGTCTCTTCTCCGACGGCGTCGACGGTGAGCACGGCGGCACGCTCGAAGGGGCTGAGGAAGAAGGCGCTGGCCGCGTGTGACTCGTGGTGCTCGCGGTGGGTGACGCGGTCACGTGGAACGCCGAGCCGGCTCGAGAGCTCGTCGAGCACCTGGAGCTTTCCCGACAGCTGTGACGCGATGGCGCGGGGGAATTGGGTGAGCGAGCGGGGGAACGTGCGCAGCGACATCGTGAGCACGCGCTCCAGCTTGCGGTACGGGTTCTCGTAGAAGACGACGCGTGTGAGGTCTTTCGCGTCGAGCTTCGCGAGGGCGAGACAGGCCCGCGCGGCCGAGAGCGGCAGCGAGGGGTCGTTCTTGATGCGAGAGAAGCGCTCCTCCTGCATCGCGGCCACGAGCGCTCCGTCGACGACCAGCCCCGCCGCCGCGTCGTGGTAGTTCGCCGAGATGCCAAGGGTCGCGCTCATCGAGCGCTCACTCCCAGGTCGCCTCGAATTCGCAGGCATCGCCAACCTGGCGCGTCACGCGAAGGTGGGCCGTCGTTCCCATTAATGACAGTCCGTGCTCCAGCATTCCAACGATGTACTCGGGCCTCGCGCTGAACACGTCGTTCACCTTCAGCGTGACGCTCTTCGGGCCCGTCGACACGACCGAGACGTCGCTGAAGTTGTTCGCCGAGCGGAAGTTGCGCGTCATTCGCTCCAGCGCGCGCCGAGGTCCGATGACCCGAAGCAGCACGAGGAGCGCTCCTCCGACGGGCGTCCGACTGAAATACGCAGCGACGTAGCGCGCGCCCTGCTCGCGGGCCGCAGCCTCGGGCGAGTCTCGAGGAAAGACGAACTCGCGCTGTGCTTCGAGGCACTGGCGCCAGATGGCGTAGTCGTAGGCAGGCAGCAGCGGCTTCTCGACATCGAGGCCGAGCTCGCGGAAGCGCTGAATCAAACCGGTGTACCGGCTCGGCGGAAACGCCTCGAGGAACATCGCCGCGACCGTGTGGCTGAAGAACACTCGCGTGCCGTTCACGAGCGAACTTTCTCACAGCCACCCTTCACCGCGCTGGCGCCTCAGCCGCTCCATGAGAGCCAATGGGGCGAGCATGACGTAGAGCAACCCCATCGTCAGGGTGAACAGCAGACCCGACGACGTGGCGCCCAGCCGCAACCAGCCTCGGCGCAGCTCCCAGAAGCGCGCCGCGCGAAGTTCTTTCTCGGCGGGTGCGAGCGTCGAGAGGAACGTTCTCGTGTACGCCTCGTGATGCCGCTCATCGACCATCACCGCGTCGAGCAGCGCGCGCGTCTTCGTGTCGGCCCGAGGCGTGCCTTCGAACGAGAGCAGCTCGTCGCGGAACATCACCATCTGCGCACACGCCCGCTTCTCGCCCAGGTGCACGAAGGCCAGAAACCTCGCCTCTCCCAGCCTCGTGAACAGGTGCTCGAAGTCGGCGCGTGAGAGCGAGTCGTCGAAGGCCAGCGTCGGGTCGAGTTCGAGCGCCCGGAGCGAGAACATCTGCGCGTGCCGATTCTCGTCGACGGCGTGGCTCAGGTACGTCGCGCGCCGCGAGAGGTCGGTCGTGGTGTTCGCGGCCTCCATCATGTCGAAGAAGCTCGAGCGCTCTGCACGCGCGAAGGCCATCAACATGCGCGCCGTCGCTCGTGGGCTTCGCCAGCGAAACGGCTTCAGCAGTCGCGCGAAGACGAGCCGCATCTCACGGCGCTCCGCAGAAGTCGCCGGTTGGCCACGGGTGGCACGTGCCCTTCGCGCACGGCTTCTCGGCTGAGCAGGGGCTCGCGCATCGCCGCAGCGCTCCCGCCGCGACCGTTCCCTCTTTGCACGTGACCACCCGTAGCGGGTTCGACCACTCGATGAGGCAGCGGGCGCCGCGGCAGGGCAGGCCGTTCTCGTCGAGGCGCGCCGGCTCTCTCGCCGAAACCACCGCGTGCTTCACCGCCTCGCCGAAGGCTCGCTTCGGGTCGCCGCCCTTCGGGTGCTCGAGCGTCAGCACGCGCGAGTGGTCTTCCCAGTCGACCCGCAGGCTCGCCGTCTCTCCTTCGAGAATGGGCAGGAGCACGCGGCGTTCGCTGTACGAGCCCTCGAGCAGCACGTCGCCATGCCCGCCGCTCGTCACCTCGATGGACGACAGCGTGAGCCCGGGGCCGTCTTCGTCGGAGTACTGGTTCTTGCAGATCATTCGAAACCACTCGCGCACCTGCCGCGTGTCGCAGTTCGCCGCGGTGGAGCCCTTCACCGTCACCTCGGCTACCGCGCGCCACTCGTCTTCAGTTGGAGGCCAGGTACGGCCCTCGGGCAACACGAGCGTGCTCTTCGGCTTCGGCGGCGTCTCGAGCGCGGTGTTGATGGCGGTCGCGAGCGCCTGATGCCCCTTCGGCGTGAGATGCAGGTCGCCCTCGAGAAACGCGCCAGGCTCGGCCTTGCGGAGCGCCTCGGTGGGGTCGAGCGCCAATGCGCCAACCGCCTGCGCGCGCGAGACGATGTCGTCGAGCAGCACCTGTGTCACCGAGAGGTCGGTCGGCTCCTTGCCGTACTTCTTCCACTCGTCTTTCGAGACCATGACGTCGAGGGGCAGGGCGACGACGAGCAGGGTCGCGCCGCTCTTGTCGCAGGCGGCCTTCGTGCGCTGGAGCATCACCTCGAGCGGCGTCGGCGCGTGCGCGTTCACCGAGCTCAACGCCGAGCCAAGGGTGTCTCGCAGCGCCTTTCTCTTCTCTACGAGTTCCTTCAGCTCGGTGTCTTTCGTCTTCTCGGCGAGCGCGAGCAGCTTGTCTTCGTTGCCTTCGATGCCGAGCGCAGCGGTGTAGAGCTGGTAGGCGGTGATCTCCACCGAACGAGCGCCCTCGAGGAATGGCACCGAGACGATGTCGCGCGGGTCGCCCTGCTTCAGCGCCGGCAGCACCTTCGCGGCTTGCGCGTAGCCCTCACTGTCTTGAATGCGTCTGCTGACGTGGCGATCGAGCTCGAGCTGCAGCGCGTCGAGCTGCTTCGTCGTGCTGTTCCGCTTCTCGAGCGCTTCACGCGTCGCGCCGTCGGTGTCTTCGAGGGGCTTCGCAGACGACGAGGCGGTCACGATGTCTTTCCACGTGCCTTCGCCCGCGCTCTCTTGCGCGAGGTTCGCGTTGCCCGCGACGAGCCTGCGCAGCGCGTAGACGAGGTGTGAACGGTTCATCACCGCATGGCGGAACGGAAAGTTCGTCGTCGCGCTGGGCGCGGTCTCGGAGCGCACCGCCCAGCCGTCCCACACCTGGTGGCGTGCGGTGTTCGGAAGGCCGAGCTCGAAGAGGTCGTTCGACACGTTCATCACGTAGACGACGTGCTTC
>JAEUJR010000256.1 GCA_016793585.1 Archangium sp. | reverse complement strand
GCTCTCGTTGTCGGTCTTCTGCAGGCCGACCATGCCGACGATGAGCTTCTCGGGGTCGATGACGCGCAGCGCGAAGTCGCCGTACACCATGGTGCCGATGGCGAGGCCCGTCTCGGGGTCGCGCGCGTCGCCGATGGGGCCACCGAACTTCACCTGCGTCATCTCACGCGTGCTGACGAAGTAGACCTCGGCGATGAACAGGTCGCCGCCGGTGACCTTCTCGAGCAGCTTGGAGAGGAACGGAATGTTGTTCGATTCGAGGTTGTGGCGGCCGGGGCCCAGCTTGCCGACCACCACGCCGTCCTTCACGAACATCGCCATCTCGTCGGCCTGCACCGTGAGCTGGGTGAAGGCCCGAATGTTGCGTTCGGGGAACTTGTAGATGATCTGATCTTTGGCGTCGTCGGCGCGAGCGACGAAGTTGCGCTTCGCTTCGCTCTTCAGGCTATCGAGAAATCCCATCCCATCCTCCAGCGTGGGCGCCCGGGGAAACCGTGGCGCCGGAAGTGACACTGCAAGGCTCTTCAACGATCAAGCGCGCGAACCATTGCATGCGCCTGCCCACCCGGAAAGCACGGGAATCGAGGGGCTCCCCATGGTGGGATTCGTCGTATGGACGAGCGGCTCCACAAGCACGGCCGGTTCTTCGACGTCTGGTCGAAGTTCTATCGAAACAACCTCTTCGGTCAGGCGTTGCGGCGGGTGCAGCGCATGGCCATCGAGAAGCTGCGGGTGGTGCCCGGGCAGGTGGTGCTCGATCTCGGCTGTGGCCCCGGAGACGGCGCGGCCCAGCTCGCGGCGGCGGGAGCGATCGCCATCGGCCTCGACTATTCCGAGGGCATGCTGACGACGGCGAAGCGCGAAGCGCAGCTGGCCGGGCGGCTGCTGCGGGGCGACGCGGGCCGGCTGCCGTTTCGTGATGGCGCGTTCGACAAGCTCGTCTGCACGAACTCGTTTCACCACTACCCTGATCACTTCAAGGCGCTGTGCGAGATGCGGCGCGTGCTGAAGCCCGGCGGGCTGATGGTGCTCGTCGACCCGAGGCGCGATCACCTCTTTGGCTGGGGCGCCATCGATCTCGTCGAGAACGCCGTCTTCGGGCTCGAAGAGGTTCGCATCTTCTCGGTGACGCAGTGGTGTCAGCTGCTCGGCGAAGCGGGCTTCTCCGACTTCCGCGTCGAGCCCGGGAAGGTGTGGAGCCCCGTCGAGTGGGCCGAGGTCTTCGTCGAGGCGCGTGCCTGAGGCAGACTCGAGTCATGAACCTGCTCCGCCTCGTGGTGCTTATTGTCGCTGCGCCTGCTCTCGCCCAGACGTGGAACTCGAACGCCGGCGGGTGGAACACGGGCTACGGCACCGTGTACGGCTCGTTCGGCTCGGCGATGGCGACGCAGAACATCTACAACTCGATGCAGCTGAACATGCAGCGCACGATGATGCGGCAGGCGATGATCAAGAAGTTCGGGCTCGCCGCCGTCGAGAAGGCCGAGCGCGAGGTGAAGAGCGGGCAGCCGTCGAAGGCGCCCGAAGGGCTGACCGTCAACACGCCGCCGCCCGCGCCGAAGAACCTGGGCACCTTCAAACCCACGAAGGCCAACGGCGTAGCGAAACAGCTCGGCGACTCACTGGGCACCACGCCCGAAGAGAAGGCCGCCATCACCCTGCTCACCACGGCGACGAAGGAGGCCTTCGAGGCGCAGCCCGAGACGAAGCCGTGGCGCAACAACGTGGCGGGCGCGCTCGCGTTCTTCATCATCGGCAACACCACCATCGCCACCGGCGCCGACGAGCCGAGCGACGAGGCGAGCCAGGCGCTCTTCACGGCCATCACCCAGACGCTCGACGAGTCACCCGACTTCGCGAAGGCGACGGCGAAAGAGAAGCAGCAGCTCTACGAGACGCTCATCGGCTTCACAGGCCTGCCGCTCGCCATCTTCACCGAGGGCAAGGAGCGCAACGACGAGGCGCAGATGAAGCAGGCCCAGCAGCTGTCGGCGAAGCTGCTCGAGCTGGTGCTGAAGGTCGACGCCTCGAAGGTGAAGCTCGCGCCTTAGTCGAGCAGCTCGCGAATCTCCCTCGCGGCCCGAACTCCGCTGCGCACGGCGCCCTCCATGAACCCCTGGGCCTCGAGGCTGGTGTGCTCGCCGGCGAAGAAGAGCTTGCCTTCGCGTTCACCTTCGCAGCCGCGCATCGTCGTCACCTGCCCCGGCGCGTAGAGGGCATAGCCACCCTTCGCGAACGGCTCGTCGGCCCACGTCACCAGCACGTTCTCGGCGCGCGCTGCCGACCGAACGCCGGGGAACACGCGGTTGAGCACCTCGAGCAGGCCCGCGCGCTGAATGGCGAGGTCGACCTGCGCGAGCACCCGGCCCTCGTAGCCGCCAGTGAAGAACGTGATGACGCCGTTCTCGCTGTCCTGCATGCGCGTCTCGTCCCAGCAGTAGGGGAACGCGGAGTCGGACAGCACCGTGCCCGACGAGTCGAGCGCGCGCCACGGCTTGCCGGTGAAGCCGACGCACAGCTTGCTGCCGGCGCCGTAGTGCAGCTTCGCGATGGCGTTCTTCTTCGCGGCCGACAGCGGCGCGTCGATCTCGACCTCACGCAGCGTGCTGAAGGGCAACGCGAGCACCACCGCTTCGGCCGTCTCGACCTTCTGCGTACCCGCGACGTCGAAGGTGAGCTGCACCTTGCCGTCGGCGAGCTGCTTCACCTTCGTGAGCTTGTGCTCGAGCTTGAGCACGTCGGCAGAGAAGCGCTGCGCGAGCAGCTCGGCCACCTGCCCTGCTCCACCGCGCACCAGGAAGCGCTCGTCACTGTCGGCGCCCGAGCCGATGATCTCCTGCAGCATCACCAGCGCGCTCGCCTCTTCGAGGCCGCCTCCGTACAGCGAGAGGAAGCCTGCTTCGAAGATGCTGCGCACCTTGTCTCGCTCGATGCCGGCGCGGTCGAGCCACTCGGCGGCCGACATCGCGTCGAGCGCTCGATCGAACGCGTCTGACTTCTTGTAGGTGACGTCGGCGGGGTCGAACGGGTGCGACGCGAGCGCGAGCGAGACCTGCTGCTTCATGCGCTGCTCGAACAGCTCGAGCTCGTCTTCGGTGAGGATGTCGCCGTGCACGTACGCGAGCGTCTCGGCGACCGAGTCGTCTTCCCACGTGTCTTCGAGCTCGAGCCCGAGCGCCGTGACGAGCCCGCGCAGCTGGTCGTGCCACGAGTCGATGAACTCTCCGCCGAGATCGACCGTGCGGCCGGGGAAGCTGGTGCGATCGGTGAACGTGCGGCCGCCCACGCGCTTGTTCGCTTCGTAGACGGTGACGCCGATGTCCTTCGTGAGCAGGCGCGTGGCGCACGAGAGGCCCGCGAGACCAGCGCCGACGATGGCGACGCGAGAGGGAGCCTCGGTGCGAATGAGGCCGTCACGCTTCACGCACGCAAAGAGCGAAGAAGCGCCGAGGCCCGCCAGCACCGTGCGGCGATCGAGCGTGGTGGGACGAACACCAGCGAGTCGCTTCAGACGAGGGAACAGTCGACGAGTCATGAGGCCTCCCGGGTGAAGACATCGCGCCACCGACGGAGGCCTGCAAGGTTTCTTCAGGAGCGTATTCTCGTTCTCGAAATGAGCGTTCCGGTTCAGCTGCTCGACGAGGTTCCCATCCGCTTTCCCGTGGAGCTCGCAGTTCCACGCGGGTTCCGAGCTTGCTCTTCCAACTGCGGTGAGCGTCAGCCCCAGCGACTCATGAGGCGCTCGCGATCGAACAACCTGCGCGCGACGACGACGATCACGAGATCGAGCAACAGCACCAGCCCTCCGATGAGCGCGTAGTAGCCGGTGCCGGCTTTGAGCCAGCCGGCGAACTGACCCGCGGCGAGCCCGATGAGCGGCAACACCATCAACCCCGCGAGCTGCTGCGCGAGCCGTGAGTCTCCGACGCGGGCGCTCAACAGCACCGCCACGCCGTTGCCGAAGAACGCGAACAGCGGCGCGATGACGAACACGCCGAACAGCCACATGCCGTTGGGCAGCACGAGCTCTTTCGCGAGCGGCCACGCCACCACGTCGACGCCGACGCAAAGCAGGAAGAACGCCAGCGTGCAGAGAATGACGCTCGGCACCAGCGACGCGAGCGACTTGCCGATGACGAGCTCGAGCGGCGTCACTGGAGAGGCCAACAGCGGCTCGAGCGTGCGCTTCTCTTTCTCGCCTGCCACCGCGTGCGACGAGATGAGAATCGGCACGAACACCGGCATCACCAGGTAGATGACGAACCAGTCGGCCAGCACCTTCTCGACGAGGAAGCGCGCCGTGTTCGCGAGGTCGACCGTGAGGTCGTAGTAGAGCGCGATGGCCTTCAGGTTGGGGTCGTTCGGGTTGCGAACATAGGCGAAGACCACGCCCAGCGGCGTCACCACGATCACCAGCGGCAGCGCGAGCATCGACCACAAGAGCCCGCGGTTCTTGCGCAGATCGAGCAGGTCTTTCCGATACACGGCCAGCGCCCGCGAGAGTCGAAAGCTCATGGCGCCTCGGCCTCTTCACGCACCAGCTCGAGGTACGCCTCTTCGAGGGGCCGCGCCGCACGCTGGGCAGAGTGAATGCGCGCTCCGGCGTGTACGAGACACGCGATGACGTCGGGTGACTGCTCTTCGCGATCGAGCATCACCCGCAGCCGGCTGCCTTCGGCCTGATGCCCGACGGGAAAGGACAACTTCGAGAGCGCCCCGCTCCACGCCGAGGCGTCACCCTCGACCTGCACGTCGAGCGCGAGCCCTTCCCGGCGGAGCTCGGTCAAGCTCGCCACCGTGCGCAGCCGGTTCTTGACGACGGCCACGCGAGAACACAGCCGCTCGACCTCGGGCAGGTTGTGACTGCACAGCACCATCGTGCGGCCTTCGTTGGCGAGCTCGGCGATGGCGTCACGCACCACGCGCCCCGACTGGGGGTCGAGCCCTGACGTCGGCTCGTCGAGGAACACCACCTCGGGCGAGTGCACCAGCGCGCGCACGATGGCCAGCTTCTGCCGCATGCCCTTCGAGAAGCCGCCCACCGGCTCGTCTTCGCGGCCCTTCAAGCCGAACCGCTCGAGCAGCGCGTGGGCCAGCTTCCACGCTGCCACCTCGTCGACCTCGTTGAGCCGCATGAAGAACTCGAGGTTCTCGCGGGCGCTCAAGCGGTCGTACAGCCCGGGCTGCTCGGTCAGCAGACCCACCTTCTTGCGCAGCGCCACACCGTCGTCGTCAGACTTCAGCGGCAGCTCGACGCCACACACCGACGCGTGGCCCTTCGAGGGCGTGAGCAGGCCCGTGAGCATGCGCACCGTGGTGGTCTTGCCCGCGCCGTTGGGCCCGAGCAGGCCGAACACCTCGCCCGGGCGCACCTCGAACGTCAGGCCTTCGACGGCCGTTCGCGCGCCGAAGCGCTTCTCGAGTCCCTCGACGCGAATGCCTGACATGGACCCTTCGAACTGCCCAAAGCGCCGCGCGATTCCCGCTCGCGGCTACTCGATGGTGACGAGCACGAACTTGTTGTTCAGGTCCTTGTCGATGAGCGTGACGTTCTTGTCGGGCCCGACTGCGCCTTTGAGAATGCCGAGGCGCGCGTGCTCGACGAGCGCCCACTCGCGGCCGGGCTGCGCCGCGTAATTGAACATGCCGACGTTCGCGTTGTCTTTGATCTGCTTGACCTGGTTGCGCGAGTAGAACGTCTCGCCACGCCAGTTCATGAGGAAGGCGGCGATGGGCTCTCCGGGGCGGCGGTTCGTGTAGTAGCGCCAGAACTGATCTCGCTGCGTCCAGTGGTGCGAGAGATCGACCCAGTGGCCCCAGTTGAACCACAGGGCGAAGACCAGCGCGGTCGCCAACCCCGTCGTGAACATCGAGACCTTCGAGCGCCAGTACGCGAAGAGGCCCGCGACGAGGCCTGCGAACGCGAAGCCGTAGCCCATGGTCGTCTTGAGCGGAGTCGACCCGAAGGCCGGCGCATCCATGATCATCTGCGGGTACGGACGGTCGTAGTTGTAGACGAAGAGATCGGTGAAGTTCTTGGGCGTCGTCGCGAGATCCTTGCCGACGAGAATGGCGAACGGCACGCCGAGCAGAATCACCATGGCGTGCTGCTCGATGCCCTCTTCCCACACGCGGTCGATGAACATGCCGATGAGGATGGCGATCGGCGGCAACATCGGAATCACGTAGTGGTGGAACTTGGTGGCCGAGGCGCCGATGAGGCCCCACGCGACCGCGAACCACAGCACGCCGATGAGGCCCGTGAGATCGGCGGCCGTCGCGTAGCGCAGCTTGAGGCGACCGACGGTGGCGAACGCTCCGGGAATGAGCAGCACCCAGGGGAACGAGGCGTACCCGCCCTGGAGGATGAAGTAGGTGAAGTCACCGCCCGGCGTGGTGGTGTGCACGCCCGAGCCGAGGCGCGCGAAGTGGTCGTGAATGATGAAGCGGAACCAGAAGAGCTTCCCTTCGTCGTCCACCGAGCCGAAGGTGAACATGCGGTAGTACCAGGGCAGCGCGATGGCCAGGAACAGCAAGAGGCCCGTGCCCAGGCGCATCTCCCACATCAGCGCGAAGAGCGCGGGCGGGCGCTCGGTGATCTTCTTGAGCTCGAGGCCCATCAACACCGTGGCCGCCGCCCAGAACGCGAGCGAGCCCCACATGATGCCGAGCCACTGCGGCGCCGACAGCATCGCGGTGTTGTTCTCGCGAATGGGCACCGCCATGAAGACCGTGCGCTGCGAGTCACCAATGCTCATCGCGATGAAGCCGACGACGAGCCCGACACCCGCGGCCATGCCGACGGGCTTGAGCGCGTACTTCATCGCCCAGTCGAGGTGCGCCTTGAGGCTGAAGTGCTCGGGCGTGTCAGACGGCGCCCAGCCCAGCCAGATGGTCGCGAGCAGAATCATCGTCACCATCGGCAGGCCGAAGCCGAGCAGGCCCTTGGCGAGGGTGGCGATGGCGAAGAAAGCGTACGCGGCGTACCAGAACTCGGAGCGGTACTTCGACTCGCGGTCGAGCAGCCCCACCATCGTGCAGGCCATGCCCGCGATGAGCGCGCTGACGAAGGGCGTGTCGGTGACGGCCTGGCGCGAGATGAGGAAGTAGAGGGGCATGGTGACGAGCACCACGGCCGTCGCCAGTGCGGCGCGGGCGCTCACGGTGCGCGTCAGCGCGTAGGTCAGCAACGAGACCGCGACGATCGAGAAGCCCGCGAACGGCAGGCGAAAGCCCCACTCGGTGAACAGCGGCATCGCGCCATCACCACCGGCGACCTGCGCGAACTTCCACGGGCTGGTGGCCACGAAGCCCCAGACGCCGAGCAGCAGCACGAAGACGCCGGGCAGCGCCAGCACCGAGCCCCAGAACTCCTTGAGCTGCGACTTGCCGTTGACCTTGCCGAGGAAGAGCGCGAGCCCGAGCGCGAGCAGCACGCCACCGACGAGCACACCGACGATGGGGCCGCCGTTGGCCGCCTGCAGGCCGAGCGCCATCATCCACATGGTGAAGGCGGGCTTCGAGAAGAACCACGCGTTTTCCCAGTATGGGTGCACGTAGTCGTTGCGCTGCACCATCTCGCGCGCGACTTCGCCGTAGTGCGTCTCCCATGGGTCCCAGAGGCCGACGGCGCCGAGGTACGGGAGCAGCACCAGCGACGCCATCAACGCCGCCACGAGCGTGGTGCGGTACGCGACCGGCCACGCCTTGAACTTCGCGAGCAACGGCAGGTTGAGCAGCTCCTTGCCGAGCAGCGCTTCGGTCAGGGTGTCGGGTTCCTTCACGGCGTCGGTAGACACGTTCGGCTCCGAGGAAAAAAGGCCGGGCGGGTCCTACACCGGTGGCCCTACGGACGCACGCGGGCAGATGGGCAATTTCGGAGGTGGTGGAAACGCGCGCGCAGGAGTCGTACAGGCCCCTCACGATGGCCGCCTCCCGACGACGTTCGACGCGCAGGGCGCAGCTGAGCTGGGCCCGCACGGTGCTCGACACCGAAGCCCGCGCCATCGCCTCGCTCTCGTCGAAGCTGGGTGACTCGTTCATCGAGGCGCTCGAGCTGCTCGGCGCGTGCAAGGGCCGCGTGGTGACGATGGGCATCGGCAAGCCCGGCTTCATCGCGCAGAAGCTCTCGGCGACGCTGGCGTCGACGGGCGTGCCGTCGCTGTACCTGCACCCGGCCGAGGCCGCGCATGGCGATCTGGGCCGCGTGGCGACGGGTGACGTGGTGGTGGCGCTCTCGAACTCGGGCACCACCGAAGAGATTCTGCGCCTGCTCGTTCCGCTCAAGCGGCAGCGCGTGAAGGTGGTGGCGCTCACCTCAGACCCCAAGTCGCCGCTCGCGCGCGGCAGCGACGTGGTCGTCGACATCGGCGCCATCGACGAGGCCTGCCCCATCGGGCTCGTACCGACCGCGAGCTCGGCGGCGCTGCTCGCGATGAGTGACGCGCTGGCGATGACGCTCGCGTGGCAGCGGGAGCTGACGCCCGAGCGGTACGCGCACTTTCACCCCGGCGGGAAGCTGGGCCGCAGCGTGCTGAAGGTGAAAGAGGTGATGCGCGCCGGAGACGCCAACCCGCTCGTGCGCGACTCGGCCAGCATCTCGAAGGCGCTGGTGGTGATGACGAACACGCCCGGCCGCCCCGGAGCGACCAACGTCATCGACCGCGTGGGCAAGCTCGTCGGCATCTTCACCGACGGCGACTTCCGCCGGCTCGCCGAGCAGGGCCACATCGAGCTGGGCAACGCGGTGTCGTCGGTGATGGCCAAGCGGCCGCGCACCATCGGCCCTGACGAGCTCGTGCTGACGGCCGCCGCGATGATGCGCGAGACGAAGGTCGATCAGCTGCCGGTCGTCGACTCGCATGGCCGGCCGGTGGGCCTCGTCGACGTGCAAGATCTGCTCGCGGCCCGCGTGGTGTAAGCAACGCCTTCATGGCCGAGCCGCGCGTCGCGTTCTCCTCCCTCATTCAGAGCCTCGAGCGCATTCTCTCGCCCATCGACGTCGAGACGATGAACCGCCTCAAGGCGCTGGGCATCGACCCCGACCACCTGCTGCCCGCCTACCCCGTCGAGACCTGGTACGCCGGCATCGAGCTGGCCATGAGCCGCTTCGACCCGTCGCTCTCTCACGAACAGCGGCAGAACCACTTCGGCGTGCGGCTCGTTCAGGTGTACGGCGACACGGTCGTCGGCAAGGCGATGTTCGCGATGATGCGCCTCATCGGCCCCGAGCGGAGCATTCAGCGCGCGACCCCCAGCTTTCGCACGGCCACCAACTTCCTCGATACCTCGTACGTCGTGCACGGCCCGAAAGACTGGGAGCTGACGATGAACGAAGTGACGCTGCCCCACCGCTACCCGGGCTTCTTCGAGACGGCGCTCGGCGTCGCGGGCGCGAAGAACGTGAGGGTTCGCATGACGGGGCTGACCGACACGCACTCGAGCTTTCGCGCGACGTGGGAGTAGTTCAGAGCACGCGCTTCAGCAGGCGGCGCTCGGTGCCCTTCGGAAACGCGAGCTCGATGTGCAGCTCGTCGCCCGCGCGCGTGTACGTGAGCACCAGCCCGTTCTTCTTCGTCTCGACGAAGCGCGCGGTCTGATCGTCGAGCGCTTCGAGCACGAAGCGCGCGCGGTCTTTCGGGTGATGGCCCAGCCCGGCGCCGAGCATGCGCACCGACAAGAAGACCTCGTCACCCGCAGACTCGAGCTCGCCCACCTCGGTGAAGTCGGCGCGGCCGGCGCCCTCGCCGACCCGCCGCTCGCGAGCCCACATGCCGCCACTCGCGCCATCGACGAGCCACGTCTCTTCGGTGATCTCCGTCTCGGTCGTCGACCGCCACGCCCCCTGCAGAAACGCCAGCGCGTTCACCTGCATGGGCGCCCACGCGTGCTTCCAGTCGATGGAGCCGCCCGCCATCACGCGAGCGAGTCTGGCCAGCACGATGTTCCACGCGCGCTCGAAGTACGCCCGGCCCGCGGCCCAGTCGGCGCCCTCTTTCCACCCGCGCTGGGTGAGCGTCACCTTCGTGCCCGAGCCCTGCGCGACGAACGTCACCTCGACCGCGGTGCGC
Organism: Archangium sp.; assembly: GCA_016793585.1. The sequence goes on along the minus strand of JAEUJR010000256.1, from coordinate 5,870 downwards.
GCGTTGGTTTCACGCAGCGAGGGCAGCGACGGAGGGAAGTTCCACGTGAAGGTGAACGACTTGCCGTCGACCCACGACTTCACGAGGCAGCCTTCTCCGCCTTTCTGGCCGGCCGGCGCGTCAGGCACGAAGAGCGCCTCGAACGGGCCGTTCGGGGTGAGCGAAAACCGAACGTCTGGCGCGAGGAAACGCACGAGGCCGTCACGCGTGGTGAACGTCTTGTAGACCGCGGCGGGTGGCGCCTGCACGCGCCGCGACACCTCGAGCGGCGCAGGAACGGCGGCGAGCACGGCCAGCAACACCATGAGGCCTCCTCAGGTGGTGGTGAGGTTCGAATCGGGCGGTGTCTGCTTCTTGCGGCGCTTCTCGACGAGCCACACCAGCACGACGCCCAGCTCGTAACAGAGCAGCATGGGCCCGGCCATGAGCGCCAGGTTCACGGCGTCGCCAGTGGGCGTGATGATGGCCGCGGCGATGAGGCACAGCACCAGCGCATGCCGCTGGTACTTGAAGAGGAACGCCGACGACACGAGCCCCACCATGCCGAGCACCATCATCACCAGCGGCAGCTCGAAGATGAGGCCGAAGGCGAGCTCGAGCACCAGCACCAACGACAGCTGCTCGCTCATCGAGAGCATCGGCTTCGTCCAGTTCATGCTCTCGACGGTGGCGGTGCCGACGCTCAGGGTGCGCTCCAGCTTCCACAGCTCGGCGAAGTCGTTCGCGCGCGCGCTCGCCACTCCGGCCAGAATCGCAGCGGCTTCGTCGGCGAGTGACTGCGCCTTGTCATACTCACCGAGCCCGAACGCAGCGACCGCCTCGAGCCGCTTTCCCATCACCTGCGCGAGCACCGGTCGCGACGCCTCGCCATACCCCGAGCGAGTCGCGTCGATCAGCCGGCCGAGGCCATCGAGGCGCGCGAGGACGTCGACGCTGCGCTTGCTGATGAGCGACAGGCCCATGCCCTGATCGGTCGTCTTGCCTTCACCCGCCGCTTCGAGATCGCCCACCGCCGTTCTCGCGAGCGCGCTGGCGTGGTCGAGGTCGCCGAGCGAGAGGTAGCGCATCGCGTCCTGCTCGCGCAGCCGGCCGGTGTCGATGCGCTGGGTGATGACCGCGACGTCTTCACGCTGCAGCAGGAACTGGAACATCTGCGGCAACAACACGAAGTAGCAGAACGCGGCTCCGGCGATGAAGGCCAGCGTGCCGAAGACGATGAAGGGCGCGGCCAGCTTCTTCTCGTTGTCGTAGAGGCCGGGCGCCACGAAGCTCCAGATCTGCCAGAGCAGCACCGGCGTGCTCATGAACACGCCGGCGTAGAGGCCGATCTTCATCAGCACGTTCAGCTCTTCGATGGCCGACGTGTAGATGAGCTGCGCCGACGCCGACGGCAGCGACATGAGCACCGGCCGCATGAGGAAGCCGTAGATCTCCCGCGCGAAGGTGAGCGAGAGAATGCCGAGCACCACGACGGCGATGGTGACGCGGAGCAGCCTCGTTCGAAGCTCGGCGAGGTGCTCGAACAGGCTCATCTTGTATTCGTCGGGGGTCACGGCCGCGGCGGGCATGTCGGCGCTCAGGGCTTCTCGGGCGAGGGCTCGGTGGGAGCGGGAGCAGGAACGGCCGCCTCGACCGTCGGAGCCACGGCGACGGGTTCGAGCGGAGCAGGCAGGGCGACCGGTTCGGCCGCTGGCGCGCCCTTCATCACCTGTGACAGGTCGGCCTCCGGCGCGGGCAACGCGTCAGGCAGCTCGCCCGCGTGGTGCCCGTGGGCAATGGCGTCTTGCGCAGGCTGGGGCACCGGAGCGGGGACCTCTTTGGTCAGCTCCTGGTCCATCTTGTAGAACTCGCGCTCGACGGTGTTGCGCACGTCGTCGGTCTGCCGGCGGAAGTCGCGCACCAGCTTGCCGATGGTGCGGGCGAACTCAGGCAGCTTCTGCGGCCCCAGAATGAGCAGGGCCGCGATCGCGATGAAGATGATTTCGCCCGTGCCGATGTTCAGCATCGCGCACGGGTTGTAGCCGGGTCGGCCACCGACGGCTACCGACGAACGGGGAAGGCCGTGCCCTTGCCGCAGTAGACGAACGTGCCGTCGGGCGCCTTGCCGGCGCGGCGCAGGCCCGAGAACGCGAGGTTCGAGCCGGCGCGCGCGGGGCCCAGCGTGGGGTCTTCGATGCGCAGCACCACGGGAATGCCCGCGGGCAGACCGTCGAAGGGCGAGATGAGCTCAGACATCACGAAGCTCTTGCCCGAGCCGCAGCCGTTGTTGGCGATGCCGTAGTACGGGAACTTGTCGGTCACCGAGATGACCTTCACGCGGGCGTCTTCGACGAGGCCGGCCGCCGAGAAGCGCGGGTCGCTCTTCGCCTCGTCGAGCGAGCGCGCGGGGATCATCGCCCCAACCGAGGCCTTGCCACCGAGGTACGCGTCGGGCGCCTGCGTCTTGGGCTGCGTGCCGGCAGGCGGAGGCGTGTTGTTCGCGGGCGCAGTGTTCGAGCCGTAGGGCTGCGGGTTCGACGACGGCGGCGGCGTGGTGTTGGTGTTCGACGGAGGCGGCGTGGTGGCCGCGACGTTCTGCGACGGAGGCGGCGTCTCGCCAGGGCGAATCACGCGGCGGCTGGGCTCGCTCGACGGCGCAGGCTGCTTGGCGGCCTCGGCGGCCAGACGCGCAGCTTCCTTCTTCTGCTCCTCTTCGAGCTTCCTGGCTTCAGCCTCGAGGCGCTTGGCTTCGATGGCGGCGTTCTTCTCGTCTTCTTTGCGCTTCTTCTCTTCGTCGGCGAGGCGCTTCTTCTCTTCGGCGGCGAACTTCTTCTCGTCTTCCTTCTTCTTCTTCTCTTCGTCGGCGAGGCGCTTCTTCTCTTCGGCCTCGGCCTTCTTCTTCGCCTTCTCTTCTTCGGCCAGGCGCTTCTTCTCTTCGGCGGCGGCCTTCTTCTCTTCTTCCTTCTTCTTGCGCTCCTCTTCGGCGACGCGCTTCTTCTCTTCGGCGGAGTTCTTGAACTCCTCCTCCTTCTTCTTCTTCTCTTCGGCGGCGAGGCGGGCCTCTTCTTCGGCCTTCTTCTTGTCCTCTTCGGCCTTCTTCTTCTTCTCTTCGGCCTCGAGCTTGGCCTGCTCTTCCTTCAGGCGCTTCTCTTCGACTTCGCTCTTCTTCTTCTCGAGCTCGACGCGAACCTTCTCGATCTCCTGGCGCTTCTTCTCGAGCTCTTCGTCGCGCTTCTTCTCTTCGGCGAGCTTCTTCTCTTCTTCCTTCTTCGCCTTCTCTTCGGCGGCGAGGCGCTTCTTCTCTTCGGCCTCGGCCTTCTTCTTCTCTTCAGCCGCCTTCTTCTCGTCTTCCTTGCGCTTCTTCTCTTCCTCGGCGAGGCGCTTCTTGTCCTCCTCGAGCTTCTTCTTCTCTTCTTCGAGGCGAAGCTTCTCGGCCTCGGCCTTGGCCTTCTTCTCTTCTTCGGCCTTCTTCTTGGCCTCGATGGCCTCCTGCTCCGCCTTCAGGCGCTTGGCCTCGGCCTCCGCCTTCGCGCGAGCCTCTTCTTCGGCCTTCTTGCGGGCGTCGTTCTCGGCGGCGAGCTTGCGGGCGGCCTCTTCGTCGGCCTTCTTCTTCTCTTCGGCGGCCTTCTTGGCGGCCTCTTCTTCGTCCTTCTTGCGCTGCGCCTCGGCCTTGATGGCGGCTTCGCGGTCACCCTTGGTGATGGGCTTGCGGCCACCGGTGCCAGCCTCCGTCGTCGCCGCAGACTTCGGCGTGGCGACCTCGACCTCGTCTTGCGCGGTGGCGAGAACGGCGGCGAGGCAGAGGGACAGCAACGACAGGCGAGAGAAGGATTTCATGGAGCGGCGCGTGTAGCCGAGGATCAGCCCGGGGATCAATCGAGACTCAGGGAGGCGTCTCGCGGAGCCGCTCACGCGCCCGGGCCTCGTCGGCGGCGCGGCGGGCACGCTCGGCTTGCGCGAGGTCATCCGGGTCGTGGGTTCTCGCTGCGCGCTGGGCCCAGGTCGCTGCACCAAGACTCAGACACTCCACCTGCCCCCCGCAGTTCCCCGTCTGGACCAGCACCCGCTGCTCGAGCTCGGCGGCACGGCCGGCAGGCTCGACCCAATCACCATCGGCTCGGAGCGCCCTGACGATCTTCGCGACCTCTGCCACGCTCGACGTCAGGGCCCGGCCCGCTTCGCCGGCACCACGCGCTTCTCGACGATGAAGAGCAGCAGGGGAATCAGCAGCGACATGGTCATCGACACCATCGCCACCGTCGACATGCCCACCAGCTGTCGGGGCGGTCGGCCGGGCAAGTCGGTCGCCAGCGGCGTGCGGGCGATCTCGGTGAGCATGAGCCCCGAGCTGAAGGCCGCCAGCGACGTCGCCGCGTGCTGCACCGCCGACTGCAGACTCTGGAACGTGGCCCGGCGCGCAGGGTCGGGCACCTTGGTGGTGAGCGTGTTGTACGAGACGTTGCGAAAGCCCTGCGCGAGCATGAAGCCGCCGAACGAGGCGAACACCAGCCACGACGCGAGCGACTCCCGCGGCAGATAGAAGAAGAAGAAGATGACGCAGATGACGAGCAGCGTGCCGCCGGTGCCCACGCGGAACGAGCCGAACCGATCGACCAGCCGCCCGCCGAGCTGCGTGGCGATGAAGCTCGCGATGCCACCGAACAGGTACGCGAACTTGATGTGCGACTCGGGCACGCCGAGGTTGAACTGCAGGTACGACGCGATGTTGGGGATCAGCACGAACCCCGCCGACATCACGATGGCCGTCATCAAGAACGAGAGCTGAACGTTTCGCTCGCTCACCAGCGAGATGATGTCGGGAATCGTGCGGCGCGGCGCGCCCAGGTGCCCACGCAGCGGCGGCAGCAGAAAAACCGACACCACCAGCACCACCGCGCCGAGCGCCGCGACCGTGAAGAACGGCGCGCGCCAGCCGAAGTGCTCCGCCATCCACAACCCTGAGGGGACGCCGAAGACCGAGGCGACCGAGAACGCGCCCATCACCGTGCCCATCGCCTTGCCGCGCACGTGCGACGGAATCGTGTCGGCGATGATGGCGAAGCAGAGCGAGGTCGCAGGCCCACCGAAAGCGCCGGCGAGGCTGCGCGCGACGAGCAACGTGGTGAAGCTGCCCGCGAAGCCGCACAACGCCGTGCCGATGACGAGCCCGAACACGGCGACGCCGACGGCCTTGCGGCGGTCGAACCGGTCGAGAAAGAGCGCGCCCAGCAGGCCCATCAACGACGCGGTCGCGGTGTAGCTCCCGTTCATCCACGGCAGGTGCGACGACGGAAAGTCGAGCGCCTGCGCCAGTCGCGGGCCGATGGGCATCACGATGACGAAGTCGAGAATGTTCACGAACTGCAGCGCCGCGACGAGCAGCACGATGCCCCACTGCCGGCTGGTCAGCGCCATCGAGGGCGTCTCGGTCGCGGGGGGCGCCGTCATGACGCGGGTGCTGTACACCAGCGATCGCGGGCGCGCCCCAAAACCATGCTCCCCTGCACGGCTGGTGGTAGGGCTGCCCCATGCCCATCACTCCTGGAACGAAGCTCCCCGACGCGACCCTCTACGAGTCCAAGGCCTTCGGAGACACCTGCCCGCTCTCTCCCGAGAAGGTGTCGGTCGCCGAGGCGACGAAGGGGAAGAAGATCGTCATCTTCGGGTTGCCCGGCGCGTACACGCCGACCTGCAGCGCGAAGCACGTGCCCGGCTACGTCGAGCAGCTGCCCGCGCTGAAGGCGAAGGGGGTCGACGAGGTGTGGTGCGTGTCGGTGAACGACGGCTACGTGATGGCCGCGTGGGGCAAAGAGCTCGGAGCGTTCGGCAAGGTGCGCATGCTGGGTGACGGCAGCGCCGACTTCGCGAAGAAGCTCGGCCTCGAGAGCGAT